>MNZY01000036.1:2414-12267 GCA_001873845.1 Candidatus Altarchaeum sp. CG2_30_32_3053
ATTTCGTTCAGAGATTTTCAAAATTTCATTTTGAAAATACCTTCTGAATAGTTACAAAAAATGAATATATAAATTGATAAACAAAAAACAATAAATTTAAAATGAACAATAAACAAAAGGAAATTTTATACTGGACTTTGGGAATTGTATTTGTAATTGCATTTGTTTTGACATTTGTATATATAGGGTATCATCCGGAAATTGATTTTTTGATTCAGATTTTTGTTATGATTATAACATCTCTTTTAGGGTCATATTTTTTGAGTTTGGCATATCAATATCACAAAATAAACAAAATTTCAAAGAAATGAAAATTTTATGGTGCATTACCGGGGCAGGACAGTTTTTAAAAGAGTGTGCTGAAATTTTAGACGGAAACGATGATGTAAAGACGGTAGCAATTTCAGAGGCAGGTGAGGATGTCTTGAAAATGTATGGAATTAAATTAAACACAGAACATAAAATTTTGGAGAAGGAGCAAGGTAAGGCGTTTCCATTTTGCGGAAAGGTTTGTAAAGGTGATTATGATTTGATTATTGCCGCGCCTGTTACTTCAAATACGGTTGCAAAACTCGCTTACGGGATTTCCGATTCTTTGATTACCGTAATAATTACACAGGCAATAAAATCAGCAATTCCGGTTTGTCTGCTTCCGACAGATATTTCAGAGGGGTATTCAATAACGCCAAAGGGAAGAAAAATTTATGTGAAAATAAGGGAGATAGATGAAGAGAATATTGAAAGAGTAGCAAAACAGGGAGTTAAAATTTTAAAAAATTTAACAGAAATTATGGAAATTTTAGACACAAAAGCCCTTCGGACATGATGAAAAACGAAAAAATAATTATTTATACTGATTGGGCAGCAAAGGGGAATCCCGGGAATGCTGGCTGGTGGGCGGTATTTTTGTTCGGAAAAGAAATTTTTGAAATTGGTTGAGGAGTAAAGTATGCCACAAATAACCAGATGGAGCCGACTGCGCCAATAGAGGCATTGAAGTATGTTAAATACAAAAGTTTCCCATTTCACAAAAATATAGTTAATTATTTATTTTAGGTAACTACTCAGCCACCATAAAAAATTACAGGTAAATTTTTGATTTTTACGCTCACTTCGTTCCACTCACTTCGTTCGTGTCTTTTTGAAATCTTTATGATTTCAAAAATCGTGTCTTTTAAAATTTCATAAATTTTGAAATTGTATTTTTTTTGAAATTTTACGCTCACTTCGTTTGTGTATTTTCAAAACTTTGCGTTTTGAAAATACGCTCACTTCGTTCGGATATTTTAAAATCTTTGAGATTTTAAAATCGCAGGTAAATTTCCTACCCCCAGAGTAGTTGCTATTTTAGATTTAAAAATATTTGACAAGAAAGCCCTTCGGGCATTTTAAAATTTATTAAAAATATCTGAGCGTGAGTGAAGTTATTTTAAAATTTATTAAAAATATCTGAACGAAGTGAAGTTAAATCTTAACCAAAATTGTTATTTTCAAAATCAACAGATTTTGTAAATATCTGAACGAAGTGAAGTTATTTCAAAACTTGCTTTTGAAATATGAGAACGAAGTGAACTTATCCTTTCCTGATAAATAAATCTCATACTTTATTTTCAAAACGCGGTTTTCAAATCTTATAGATTTGTAAATCTCCGAACGAAGTGAGGGTAAGTTTTGAAAATATAAGGGCAACAGCGAGGTTATAATACGATAAAATAAACAAAATGAAAGAAGCAATGTTATATGAAAAATTAGAGAAAGGAAAAAATTTAGTGAGATGTAATTTGTGCAATCATCACTGTGTGATTGTAGAGGGAAAGAGGGGGATTTGCGGTGTCAGAGAAAACAGAAAGGGGACCCTTTATTCACTTAATTATGGAAAAATTATTGCCAGCAATATAGACCCAATTGAAAAGAAGCCGTTTTTTCACTTCCTTCCGGGAAGCAAAGCATTTTCAATTTCAGGCGAGGGATGTAATTTCTCCTGCAGGCACTGCCAGAACTGGAAAATTGCACATTTAGTTAAAAGGAGGAGGGAAATTTACGGAGAAAATTTTAGGCCCGAGGATATTGTTGAGATGGCAAAAAAATATAACTGCAAAAGCATTTCTTGTACTTATACAGAACCAACTATATTTTTTGAATTTGCTTATGATACGGCAAAGATAGCAAAAAAACAGGGAATTTATAATAATTTTGTGTCAAACGGATATATGAGCGGGCAAACAATAAATTTAATGAGCGGACTGATTGATGCAATAAATGTTGACATTAAAGCATGGACAGAAAAAATTTACTGGGAAAATTTCGGCGCTTCACTTGAAAAACTGTTGAAAACAACCAAATTACTGAAGAAAACAGGAATATGGATTGAAATTACAACCCTGCTGATTCCGTCCTTAAATGACAGCGAGGAACAAATTAAAGGGGTTATTGACTTTGTCCAGGATGAGATTGGCAAGGAAACACCGTTGCACTTCTCGCTTTTTTATCCCCACTACAAATTAATGCATATTCCCTCAACGCCTATTGAAACGGCAAGAAAGGCGAGAGAAATGGCTTTAGAGTCCGGTTTGAGATATGTTTATACTGGAAATTATCCCGGCGATGAAGGTGAGAATACATATTGCTATAACTGTAAAAATTTACTTATAAAGAGATGCGGATTTATGGTTGAGAAAAATTTAATTGAAAAAGGCAGGTGTCCTCACTGCGGGGTAAAGATTAACGGGGTTTTTGAGTAAAGTTTTCTGGTTGTTTAAATTTATCCTTCGGTAACAATAGAAATGCATATTTGTCTATCTTTGATTAGCATCTCAATATTTTAAAACAACATTTTAAAACGCAAAACCTGGGTAAAATTTAATCACAAAATATTAATGCTTTTTAATAAAAATATAATTTGTTTGTGTATCAATTTTTATTAAAATGAGTATCCTGACAGAAAAAATAAAACCATCTGCAACCTTGTCAATAAATACAAAAGCAAACGAATTAAAAAAGAAGGGAATAAATGTCCTGTCTTATGCAGTAGGTGAGCCGGACTTTGATACTCCCAAACACATAAAGGATGCAGCAATCGGCAAAATTTTAGAGGGAAAGACAAAATACACCCCGACGGGAGGAATTCCTGAATTAAAAGATGAAATATCAAAAAAATTTAAAAAAGACAACAACATTGCTTATTCGGCCGATGAAATTTTTATTTCTGCGGGAGCAAAAATCACAATATATGAAGCACTGCTGTCAGTCATAAATCCCGGCGATGAGGTAATAATTATAGAACCATACTGGGTTTCATATCCTGAAATTGTTCTTTTATGTGGCGGAATTCCGAAATTTGTCAGGACAGATGAAAATTTTGAAATAAACACTGATGAAATTGAGAAAAATTTAAGCAGCAAAACAAAGGCAATAATTATAAATTCTCCAAGTAATCCGAGCGGTGCAGTAATCAGCGAAAAAACCACAAGAAAGCTGGCTGATATAGTAATCAAGCATAATCTCTATATAATAAGCGACGAAATTTATGAAAAGATATTTTATGGAAATTTTAAGCCCGTAAGCATCGCTGCACTTCCGGAAATGAAGGAAAGGGCAATTACAGTTAACGGATTTTCAAAGAGTTATGCGATGACGGGCTGGCGATTAGGATATGTCGGAGCACCAAAGGATATTATAAATGAAATGAAAAAGGTTGAGATGCAAACTGTCTCATGTATTCCGTATTTTATCCAGTATGCAGGTGTTGTTGCATTACAGGGTCCGCAGGATTGTGTTGAAGAAATGAAAAAGAAATTTGAGGAAAGAAGGGACTATGTTGTGAAGCTGGCAAGAAAAATTTTTTCATGCAATGTTCCCGACGGTGCTTTTTATATATTTCCAAATCATTCAGATTACAGTAAAGATTCAATCAGATTTTCCGGATTTTTGCTTGAGAACGCAAAGGTTGCTGTTGTACCTGGAATTGCCTTTGGAGAAAATTTTAATAAATATATAAGAATTAGTTATGCGACATCAATAGAAAATTTAAAAACGGGGTTTGATGCGATTGAAGATGCTTTAAAGAAATTTAAACAATAAATTTTTCTAAATTTCCAGTTTCCTCTGTTTGAAGGTTATAAATTTTTCCGGGCAGAAATCCTTTTGTCTGCCAGTGTATTTTCCATCCACATAAATGCAAAAAGTCAACCGCGAAATTTCTGTTTGTTTTAATGCATTCGCAAGTTCTGAAATTTCATCTATTTTGTAAATGTTTTTATTATGATTACTGATATAAATCATCGCATCGTATTCCTTCAATCGCACTTCCGGCAAATCAGCAAGCAGATAATCATAAGGAATGCCTAATGCATCACAAATTTTGCATTCAAATTTCTTCTTGTCTTCTCTAACATCTCTGCAAAAAATTTCCCCTGTTTCTTCGTATTTTGCGACATAAAACCGCTTGAATAAATTTCTGTTTTTCAGTCGGGTTAAAATTTCTTTTATATAATGACTTGCAACACCCTCACTGCATTTGTTTTCCAAAAAATTTAATAAATCACAATCGTCCATTTCAGATAATTTTTCAATTGTTAAATTTTCTTTTGCATAGTCATAAGCCCTTGAAAACATACTTTCGGCGATCCGTTTTGTGTGATGCCTGTAAACTGTCTGGTGCATCATATTTCTCGCTATGAGCAGTTTTTCTACTGCTTCCAGTCCGCCTTCGTCAATGACTAAGTTTTTTTCATAAAATTTTATACAGCCGATTATCCGGTCAATATCAATAATTCCGTAAGCAACTCCTGCATAATATGAATCCCTGATTAAATAATCCATCTTGTCAACATCAATGTCAGATGAGATAATTTTTCCATAAACACCTATTCCAAATATAAGATCAACAATTTTGTCCGGATTAATTCCGTAAAAATTTAATATGTCCGTAATTTCGGTGTGTTTTATAAGTTCTGCAGAATTTTTCTCGTGGGAAAAATTTTTTATTTTTAAAAGATGCGAGAAAGGAAGGTGGCCTGTATCGTGCAGCAGTCCGGCGAGCCGTAAATCCTGCGCATCATCGTTACTTAAATTTAAATGCCTGGCAACCTTTCCAGCCAGATACATCACGCCAAGAGAATGTTCAAATCTTGTCACATTCATAGAGGGATAAACAATATAGGCAAGTCCGTTCTGCTTTATTCTCCGCAGTCGCTGCATTTGCGGAGTGTCTAAAATTTTCAGTTCAGCTTCGGTTAATTCAATGTCCTTGTGGATTGGATCGCGGATTATTTTATTCATCTTGAAATTTATTCTAAATTTATTCTAAATTTATCCTGTAAAAAATTTATCCTGTAAAAAATTTATCTTATCCTTTAAAATTTATCCTGTAAAAAATTTATCTTACAATTATAATTATTTTAAATGCTTTAATTATAGTCGATTTCCTAATTTTTTACACCATTCAAGCAACTTAATAACTACTAAATTGAGTGTAAAATGTAGATAAATTCACTATATAATTATTTTAAATACTTTAATTTTACAACATTTAAATTACGGTAACATGGACGAACAAAAACTCAAAGAAATAATAAGGAACGGCGAAAGTTCTTCTGTTGAATTTAAGGAGATACTTACCGAAGATTTACCTATAGAAAAGGAGATTGTTTCATTTCTGAATCTAAAGGGAGGGAAAATTCTAATTGGGGTTAGTGATAATAAGAACATCACAGGGGTTAAGGAAAATGACCTGAAAAAGATTGAAGAAACAATTATGAATAAATGCAGAGATGTTATAAAGCCGGAAATAATTCCATTTTACGAAAAGGTATTCGTTGATGGAAAAACTGTCGTTGTTCTGGAGGTCAATGGTATTGATAAGCCGTATTATCTTTTTAAAAATAACAAAAAAACATATTACATCAGGGTTGGAACAACGGTGAGAGAGGCAACGAGAGAAGAATTAAGAAGGTTGTTTCAGGCATCAGGGTCAATTCATTATGATGAAAACTTGGTTTATAATTCATCGCTTGAAGATATAGCAACAGATAAAGTTACAGAATATTTTGAAAATTTCAGGGGAATGGCGTTTGAAAATCTGCCCGAAGAAGAAAAAGAAAATATTTTAATAAATTCAAAAATTCTTACAAATGGAGAGGATAAAATTTTATGTACTGTTGCAGGAATTCTTTTATTTGGAAAAGAACCTGCAAAATTCCTTTCGCAGAGCGGAATTATGTTTGCGCATTTTAAAGGAAGGGAAATTTCAGGAGAGTTGATTGACCGAAAGGAGTTAAATAAAACAATTGCTGAAAATATTAGAAATATTTGCGAAATAATAAAATTAAATTTAAAGCATAGTTCAAAGATAGAGGGTCTGGAAAGGGTTGAAAAAGAGGAAATTCCCGAAAGGGTTATAAGAGAGGCAATTGCGAATGCGTGCATTCACAGAGATTATACAATTTATGGAGCAAAAATCAGGGTTTTTATGTTTGAGGACAGATTAGAAATCAGAAGTCCAGGAATTCCACCAAATACTGTAACAGTGGATAATATGAAAACAGGAATTTCTGTTTATAGAAATCCAGTCATTGTAAAATTTATCAATGACTATCATCTTGCTGAAGGCATGGGCAGAGGAATTCCAATGATAATAAGGGAGATGAAGAAAATTTCGGGAAAAGAACCAAAAATAGAAATTTTGGAAAATGAAACAAATTTGATAATTTATTTTCAACAAAGAAAGTAAAAATGAATGACAATAATGTAATGGAAGAAAGAGAAGAAGGAAAGAGATATTATGCGGTATTTGTTTGTATTGATTATGTTGATTCAACAAAACTCATTGAAAGATGGGGAGAGGAAGAAGCAGGGAGAAGGATAAATTTTTACAGAGACACAGTTGACAGAATATTTGAAAATTTTAAAGGCGTTGAAAAAGGATGGAGCGGCGAAGGAAATTTCTTTTTCTTTTTTTACTCGGATAAAAATAAAGCAGTTGAAGATAATGCTGTCCAGGCGGCAATGAGTTGTATAGCAGAATTAAGAACAGGAATTAATGTAGAGATTTTTGTAAGAATCTCAATAGGTTCAGGGGTTATTAAATTTGAGAAGGATTTGGGAAGAATAACCTCGCATGAAATTTCACTGACAGGACATATTAATTCTGCATGCCCGGAAAATTCAATTTTGATTACAGAAAATGTTTATTTTGGACTTTCAGAGGAATTAAGGTCTAAATTTAAGATTTGTGGAACAACAAAAAGAGACAATGTTTTAACATTTCTGTATCCTGCTGAAAAGAAGGAAAAAATAAACAAGGATCATTTTCTGGATAAAAAGGAAGATTGGGGTAAAGATTATTTTGAGTACATTAAATTTATTGAAAGTTCTAATAAGACCCTGTTAGTTACAGGTGTAAGACAAATAGAAAAGATTCCGACTTTGGACCTTGAGGAAGGATTTTTTCAGTTAAGATTAGAAAAAACAGAAAGGAAAATCTTTGATACGGATATAATAAAAAAATCTGAAGAAGAAAAGAAATTTACCGAAAGAAAATTAACATTACCTTCCCGTAATTTTATTGATGTTCTTAAAACAGATAAATACATTGTGGTTCTGGGTGATCCGGGTTCGGGAAAGACAACGCTTCTCAAATACATTGCACTCATATATTCAAGAGGACTGAAAAAAGTTTATGAAAAATTTGGCTTTGAGAAATGCCTGCTCCCGGTTATTGTTCCCGTTTCCGGGATATATTCCCAAACAGAAAATAAAAGTTTTGTTGAGACAATTTCTGATTACTACAAAATTCAGGGAATAGAAAATACGAAAAATTTTATTAAAGAAAATTTAGATAAAGGGAAATGTATGGTTTTGCTTGACGGACTTGATGAAATTCCTGCACATCAGGGAAGATTTTCTATTGCAAGAAATATTGAAAATTTTATGAGAAGGTACAGCAATAACAGGTTTATTATAACAAGCAGAATTATTGGATATGAAAAAATAAACCATGATTCAATAACCGAATATTATGTTTCCCTATTGGATGACAATGAAATAAGAGAATTTGTATATAACTGGTTCACAGCATTTGAAAAAAAGGTCAAAAAAGGCATGCCTGAAAACGCAATTAAAAAAATTGTTGATGATGAAGCCAGACAACTAATGTATTCAATAAACGAGGATGAAAATATAAAGGATTTGGCAAGAAATCCGTTTCTTTTATCCTTAATTTGCCTGGTTCAAAAGAGCGGATATAAACTTCCAAGATACAGAATTGAATTATACAAAACTATTGCTGAAACATTATTTGAGACCTGGGTTATGGCAAGAAGTATAAGCATTGGAAAACCATTAACAGAAGCAAGAGATTATAAAGAAGGTGAAAAGGTCCTTGCTCCTCTGGCTTTATGGATGCATGAAAATCTTTCGGGAGGAGTTGAAAAAGAAGACAAACTTAAAGAAAAGATTATTGAAATAATGAAAAACAGAGGAATTCCTGAAAATGCAGCAATAAACACAGTAGATAAATTTTTTGAATATCTTGCCGAACAAACACAATTAATTATTCCAAAAGGAAAGGACTATTACGGATTCAGGCATTTGTCATTTGAAGAATTTCTAGCTGCAAGAGCGCTGATAATGAAAGAAAAATATAATAAATACCTAAAAAAATACAGCAAAGATCCGAGATGGACAGAGGTTTTTTTGCTCGTATCTGGATGGATTGGAATTGTTGACGGGAGAGAAGAAGAAATAACAAGAATCGTTGAAGATTTACTAAAAAGCAAAGACATGGATGATTTACTGCTTGCCGGAAGAATTGTTGCCGAAGATTTAGGAGTTAAAAAAGATGTTGGAAAGGAAGTAATTGGAAAGATTGGAGATGAATGGCTTTTTGAACTTTCTAAAGTTTTAAAATATTTTAAATTTCAGTCTGAAAAATTTAAAATAATAAAGAAAATTTTTGAAAAAACATTATTAAGGGATGATGGAAAAGAGACATATGAAAAATTTATTGACATATTAAAGGATAAAAAAAAAGATGGAGAGGTGCGAGTAAGTGCAGCACTTGGTTTGTCTTCGTTAGTTGAAAAGGATGAATCTATTAGGAAATTTTTTGTTGACATATTAAAGGATAAAAAAGAAGATGGAGGGGTGCGAAGAAGTGTAGCATATGATTTGTCTTCGTTAGTTGAAAAGGATGAATCTATTAGGAAATTTTTTGTTGACATATTAAAGGATAAAAAAAAAGATGGAGATGTGCGAAAAAGTGTAGCAGATGTTTTGTCTTCGTTAGTTGAAAAAGATGAATCTATTAGGAAATTTTTTGTTCACATATTAAAGGATAAAGAAGAATATGAAATTGTGCGAATAACTGTAGCAATTACGTTGTTTTCGTTAGTTGAAAAAGATGAATCTATTAGGAAATTTTTTGTTGACATATTAAAGGATAAAAAAGAAGTTGGAAATGTGCGAAAAATAGTATCATATAGTTTGTCTTCGTTAGTTGAAAAGGATGAATCTATTAGGAAATTTTTTGTTGACATATTAAAAGATAAAGAAGAATATAGAGATGTGCGAATAATTGTAGCAGATGGTTTGTCTTCGTTAGTTAAAAAGGATGAATCTATTAGGAAATTTTTTGTTGACATATTAAAAGATAAAGAAGAAGATGGAGAGGTGCGAGGAACAGTAGCATATGGTTTGTCTTCGTTAGTTGAAAAAGATGAATCTATTAGGAAAATTTTAGTTGACATATTAAAGGATAAAAAAGAAGTTGGAAATGTGCGAGGAAGCGTAGCAGATGTTTTGTCTTCGTTAGTTGAAAAAGATGAATCTATTAGGAAATTTTTTGTTGACATAT
>MNZY01000016.1 GCA_001873845.1 Candidatus Altarchaeum sp. CG2_30_32_3053
GACAGTGTTTGTCAGGGTAGATTTAAATTGCCCTATAAAGAATGGAAGGATAGAGGATGACAGAAGAATAATATTGCATGCAGAAACAGTAAAGGAATTAATCAAAAGAAATGCAAAAATTATTCTGCTTTCACATCAGGGGAGGCCTGCTGATGATAAAAGATCTGCTGAGGATTTCATAACCCTTGAGGAGCATGCAAAACGACTGGGTAAAATTTTAAAAAACGACAAGGTAAAAACATATATAGAATATGTTGAAGATATATTTGGAGTTTATGCAAGAGAAAAAATAAAAAATTTGAAAAATGGAGAGGTGATATTGCTTGAAAATGTCAGATTTTATACGGAAGAAAATACAAACAGGCCGAGAGATGCACAGGCAAAGACATATCTTGTTAAGAAAATGTACCCCCTTGCCGATTATTTTATAAACGACGCATTTTCGGTTTCGCATCGTTCCCAGCCGTCTGTTGTCGGATTTACCTGTGTTTTGCCTTCGCTCGGGGGTCCATTGATTATTAAAGAATTAGAAGCGTTGAAGACCGTAAGAGAGAATTCAAAAAGACCCTTAACATTTATATTAGCAGGAGCAAAACTTGACGATACTTTTAAGATGCTTCAAAATAAATTAAATATCATTGATTATGTTTTAACTGGGGGGATAATTGCAAATATATTTTTGATGGCAAAGAACTATGATTTAGGCGATGAAAGTACAAATTATATAAAAGGTAAAGGAGGGAATAATTTTGTTCCCGGTGCCAGGTCATTGCTTGAGAGATTTAGTGATAAAATTTTGCTTCCCGATGATGTGGCAGTTTTGGAGGGCGGAAAAAGAAAAGAAATACCTGTAAGCGAACTTCCGACAAAATATCCTATTTTTGACATAGGAACAAGGACAATAGAGAACTATAAGAAAATAATAGCAAGGTCGGGAACGATTTTTGCTCACGCGACGATGGGAAAGATTGAGGATGAGAGATTTAAAAAAGGGACTGATGAAATAATAAGAGCAGTCGGGAATTCAGATGCATTTACGGTTATTGGCGGAGGGCATACTATAGGGGCTGCAGCAAATTTAGGTGTTGAAAGAAAAATCAGACATGTTTGCACTGGCGGGGGGGCAGCGGTTTTATATATTGCAGGAGAAAAATTAGTTGGAGTGGATGCGTTAAGGGAAGCATGGAAAGTGAAAAAGGACTTAGGGGCTGATAAATAAACAGGTAAAAAATCAGGAGATGCGAGAAAATAAATTTGATGTACAAAAGCACAGGGCAATGCAAAAATTTGAATTTGCATTGAATAGGGATGAAGTTGATAAAGATATTGTTGAATTTTTGAAAAAATTTAACGAGAAAAAATTTTATTATACGAGTTCGTCCTGTGCAGGCAGAATTATACTGCTTCACGATTTGGGAAGCAAGAAATACTCTTATTTTGTTGCAAGATGGCACAGGAAGGTTAAAGTTGATGAGGTTTTGGAAGATATAAATAAATTTTGTTGGAGGGAGAATTCATCAAAAGGTATTTTGTGGTTTAAACAGGAACCGGTAATAATACACATCGTGGCGTATGATTTGGAACATGCGAAAAACATATTAAAAATTGCAATAAAGCACGGATTGAAACATTCGGGGATAATGACATTAAGTGAGCAAAGATACATAGTTGAAATCAACGGAAATGAAAGAATGAATGTTCCGCTCGTGTCCGGTAATAAATTGTTAGTAGAAAATGATGCCCTGCCGCAATATTTGTCTTCAGTTGTTGATATAGCGAATAAAAATTTTGAAAAGAATGAACACAGGCGGGAAAGGTTTTTGGATGATTTAAAAAAAGAAATTTAAAATTTTATTTATCAGTAGTTCCAAATGAAATGTTTTCATTAACAAATTTTGATATTTTAAGCTTATGTTTGGCAGTGACAATAACTGTTTTAACTTTTCAGCAGTAATGTATTTTTGGTGCTCATCCCTTTAAGTTGGGATAATTAATTTGTGAGATATTTTTTAAAAATCTGCTTAAAAATAAAATTGGATATTATAAATTTAATTTTAAACATTATAGGACCTACACAAAACAAATATGAATTCTTGACTTTTTATGTTCATTTACAAAATAATCTAAGTAAGTCCTATAACTTGTAAAAATATTAGTAAAAAAAACAAATATATAATTAT
>MNZY01000049.1 GCA_001873845.1 Candidatus Altarchaeum sp. CG2_30_32_3053
TACTTTAAACGGTTATTTTGGAGTCATTCCCTATAAGCCGGAATTTGGAGATCCAACTACTTCAGGTGGCAAATGGGTGGATATAATAGATGATACTTATGCAGATAAGGGTGATTTTGCTAATGATGGAGAAGAATTTTACTGTACCCCAAGTTTGGGATATTGTGCTTTTTGTGCTAATGACCAAGGAGTGAGGGGGCGTTTTGATGTATTAAAATATGCAATAATGGCAAAAGAAAAATACAATATTACTGTTGTTACTGTCGGTGTTGATATTCCCTCCATGGATAAGGTGGGTGAACTAGGTGGTCAGGGGTATGGATTCCCTTATCCAGAAACCATTTTAAAAGATATGTCAGCAGGAGATTATTATGCAATGATGGAAAATTATAACGGTACAAACTATAGAGCTACGGTAAGTCCTTGTTGGATGTATAACAATTCAAGCCCTCAATTATGTAATGCATACCAGCCACCAGGAGTGAAATTTCACTATGCATATCCTTCAAATAGTTCAGAAGCAGTTCAAGCCATTCTTGAAGCATATAGAGATGCAACATACCAGTCCCTACACATAAATGTAAGCGGAGAGAATATAACAATTAATGACATTATTTCAAAGAATGTAACGAGAAGTTCAAATATGACTTATGAGCCATGGTGGTTTGGAGAAATATTTAAAAATTATTGTCCTGCAAATGAAAATTATACTTTTTGCAATGCAACAGACGAAAGGGAAAATTTAACCTGGTTTTTAAAGAAGCTTTATTATGATGAAGGTTTTACTGTAAAATTTAATGTTTCAATAGCAGCATGTGTGGACTTAAAGATTCTTGAAAATCAGGAATCTTATGGTGATTATTTATGTCATCCAAACGGAACATGTTATCCGGGACAAAATATGACAATAAAAGTAAATGTTACAAATTGTGCAGATATAGATGAAGATATAAAGGTCAATCTGACTTTGTATAATCAAACAAATTCAGCTGTTTATCAGAATATATCTAATGTTAGTTTATTATCTAAAAATTCAACAATTGTAAGTTATAATTATTCCATTCCTACAAATTCATCTGTTCAAAATTATACAATAAACGCATCAGTAGTTGTGCCTGTATATGGAAAAGTAAATGACGAACTTTCAATAACTTATGCCGGACTGGTGGCGGGCAGATCAGTTGTAGATGGAGAATATAATACTACTTTGGCAATGTATACCTGCTCTTATGGAACAAGTAATTCAACAACAATTGTTGCTTTAGCAGAACCGCGGCTGTTTATAAATAAAACAGCAATAAATTTAACAGCACACCCAAATGACGAAATTTTATATAAAATAAATGTTTCAAATGTTTTTGGAACCGGATGGATAACAAACATAACAATTTCAGATAAAATTCCGTTAAATTGGAAATTTTCGGGAATAAATGATTCCGGAAGCTGTAATGCAGCAAATACATCTTATGATGAAACAAATAATGTAATAAATTTCTCAATAAAGGACTTAAATACAAACGAAAGTTGCACTTTTACCTATAAGGTTAAAATTTATGAATTTGAAAATAACGGACAATTTAATAATACTGCAAATGTTTCAGGAATATTAAATGAAACAGAAGAGAAGAAAAAGGCAAGTTGTTTTAATGATATATGTGAAGATAATGCCACAGTGGAAATTACTGCGAATGTTTCTATGAAAGTTAATAAGACAATAACAGTAAATATGCCTTTATTTATCTTTGAGCCGGGAATAATCATTTCTTTTAATATAATTATAATAAATGACGGATATAATACTTTGTATAATGTAACGATCATAGAAATTTTACCAGTTGGAATTGAATTCAGGAATGCAACTTTAAATGGAAGTTTATTAACAAATCAGACCATTGGCAATTATTCAACAGGACAAAATGTAACAATTACAGGAATTGGAAATTTATCAGCAGGTGAAAATAAAACGATAAATGTTACAACATTCATTCACACAGGAGCGAATGAAACATCTGTAAATTTAGTTAATGTTACAGCAAAAGCACCAAATGGAACTGAAATTTTAAGAACTGGTAATGCAACATTTTATGTTGTTTATCCAAATATTACAATAAGCAAGACATTAACATCAGGAAATACATCTTACGAGCCAGGCGATTATGTGAATTACACGATTAAAGTTACAAATTCAGGAAAGGGAACAGCGCATAATTTGACAGTAAGTGATGAAATTCAGGAAAATATTACTTTCAGTTCATGGAAGAATTTCACAAACGGGACAGGAATTGTTAGTAATTTTAGCAACATCAACAGAAGTTATTACTGGAATTTGACAAATTTATCAA
>MNZY01000050.1 GCA_001873845.1 Candidatus Altarchaeum sp. CG2_30_32_3053
AATCTGCTTAAAAATTAAAATTAGATAGTATAAGTTTAATTTTAAACATTACAGGACTTACGCAAGGCAGATATGAATTCTTGACTTTTTATGTTCATTTACAAAATAATCTAAGTAAGTCCTATAACTTATAAAAATATTAGTAAAAAAACAAATATATAATTATCCCAATTTTAGTGGGCCAGCACCAAATTTTTAGACGAAAAATACAACTTTGAAGGGAGTAAAAAGTTAGCAAAATGACTATAATTTCTTTCAGAAAAATTTAATTACTTAAAATGCAGATTTCAGAATTACAATCGCTTATTCATTCGGGAAATTTTTGTAAGAATGATGTTATGAGATGTATCTTTGGTCTGAACGATATTGAGATTAAAATTTTCTGCAGTATTATGGAAAAAGAGTCAGATATAATGGAACTGGCAAAGAAGGTAAAAAGAAACAGGGCAACTGTTCAGCGGGTTATAAAAAATTTAATTGCCATCGGAATAGTGGGCAGAAAAGGTCTGAATTCAAAAAGAGGAAGAAAGTATGTGTATTTTGCAATAACAAGTGACAAACTAAAGGAAATACTTGCGGCAAGGATTGATGAATATTGTAAGTCATTGAAGAACATGGTGAATCTGATAAAGTAGGAATAATATGCAGTAAAATAATATGCAGTAAAATTTTGAAATTTTGACATCGTTTAATCTTCTGTTGTTATAAATTATCCTCAAATAGGAATATATGATTCTCTCTTTTCTTTCTTTTCTCTCTTAGTTATGCAAACAGGCGAGCACCCAAATGACTATATTTAAAATTAAGTGCCCGCACTGTGGTGCATACCACTACATCAAATGGGGTTCTTGCTCCAGAGATGTAATATATATAAATTATGAACAAAAGAAAATAAATGTGCAAAGATATAAATGTAAGGTTTGCGGAAGAACATTTAGCAATCTTCCTGAAGATGTGCTACCAAGGAAAAAATATAGCAAGTCAGCAATAATTCAAATGCTTGAGTGGAAATATTTACACGGAACGGGACTAAGAAAAACGGGCAAAATATCTGATAGAAAGACAATATATCCCCCTTCAACAATATGGAAATATATTCAATGGGTCGGGCCAAAAAGCAAAAAGGCATTGGAAAAAATTAAGATTATATTTTCCGGAGTAATTAGCACAGATGAAATTTATTATAAATGTAATGGTGGCACAGGAGTGCATATTGTAGTTTCGGCTGTATGCGAAGATAAGAATGGAAAAAATACACCGTGATAATTGGTAGCGAAGACTTCGAGATAGAACTTTCTGAAGAAGATAGGAGCGATAAGCGAAAGATGAAAAAGGAAGTTGGAGATGTGTTATCTGAGCATATAGAAAAAGTGCTTCAAGATGTGGCGGAGCAATATGGTGTTACATGCATCAAAATAGTGTTATCAGATGACGATCCTATATATTCAACAATTGTTCCGAAGATTTTTCCATTTGCAATACATAGAATATGTTTGTGGCACATATTGAAAAACTTTCTCAAAGCACTTGAAAAAGCACACATAAATTCAGAGATTTTTCAAAAGGCAATGTCAACAATAAACTGTCTATGGCATGTAAACAATCAAAAAGAAGCAATGGAAATCGTTGATAAATTACAGTCTATTTTGAATGGCACAAATAAAAAAATCATCAGAAGACTTGCTAAGATTATGGAAAGAATAATTGAAAATAGGATTGGGTTGTTGGATTTCAGAACAAACAACCCTTCTGAATCGACATTTGCGAGAATTAAGCCACTGATTAAAGTAATGAAGAGCTTTCAATCTGGCAAGGGAATGAAAAACTATCTCTATTGTATGGTAATGGGGTATAATACTTCTTCCTTCGTTGATGGTGCACATAAAAATAAAAGCCCGATAGAATTGGTATGCCCTATAGGTGTGGGTGATAAAATGACTCCTTTTAGTTACATTTAGGAGTCAAATAAATCAAGGATTATGAAAAATTACAACTAAAAGCATCATGTTAGATTTGGTTTTACAGCGATTTTCATTGCCCATTTAATTCTCATAATTTCACCCTAATTAAGAAATCCATTTGTAACTTAAATTCTTATTCCTAAACCATGGAACTTTCAATGGTTTGCTAAAACATTTTACTTGATTTTAGGATGAGAGTGTGTGCCCTTTTTTTTCATGTTTACAACCACATCATCATCTTTAACAACCATATTTTTTAATGTCCATCTTTAAATATCAATATATAATTATGAAAATTAAAATATAA
>MNZY01000027.1 GCA_001873845.1 Candidatus Altarchaeum sp. CG2_30_32_3053
TATGTTCATTTACAAAATAATATAAGTAAGTCCTATAACTTATAAAAATATTAGTAAAAAAAAAAACAAATATAATAATTATCCCAATTTTAGTGGGTCAGCACCATAATGAAATACCCATAAACAAATAAAAAATACAAGAATATGAAACTTTTTGAAATTTCTTATGAGGTTTGTAACAAGGTTGGCGGAATTTATACAGTACTGAAAACAAAGGCACCATACATTGTTGAACATTACGGAAGGGAAAATTACATGATGCTCGGATTTTATAATCCGAAATCAGCGATAGCAGAATTTGACGAAAAAGAACCAGATCCGGAATTAAGTAAAATTTTTGCAGGATTAAAAAATAAAGGGATTGAATGTCATTACGGGGAATGGCTGATAAACGGTTATCCGCAGGTAATTTTGCTTGATATAAAAAATTTCTGGAAAGAAAAGGACAAAATAAAGACATTGATATGGAAATTTTATGGTGTTGATTCGCTTTTTTCTTCTTACGAATTTGACGAGCCATTATTGTGGGGATTTGCGTGCGGAGTCCTGATAGAAAATTTAATGAAAGATATGAAAGATTTTGATCTGACAAGACCAAAAATTGCACATTTTCACGAATGGCTTTCGGGAGCAGGCCTACTTTATCTGAAAATGCAAAATTTACCTGTTGCGACCGTCTTTACCACGCATGCGACAATCATAGGAAGAACAATAGCAAACAGCGGAATTGATTTATACAGTAAAATTTATGATGGACTGTCAAAAGCCCTGACATTTCCAGTTGAAGAAAGTAAAAAATTCGGAATTGCAGATAAGCATACGATGGAAATTGCGAGTGCTACTAATGCAGATGTATTTTCAACTGTAAGCAAAGTAACAGGTAAGGAAGCAGAGTATTTCTTGCATAAAAAGCCAGATATCATTCTTCCAAACGGAATTGACATTGAGCAAGGCATAACCATAGATGAAATTACAATAAGGCGAAGAGAAAACAGAAAAATAATGAGAAGTTTCCTTAATGCCTATTTTCTGAGATATTACAACATCAACACAAACAGAATACGAAGCATTTTTATTTCCGGCAGATATGAATTCAGAAACAAGGGGATTGACCTGTTTATTAAGGTATTGGGAAATTTAAACCGAAAACTTAAGGAAGCGAAAGAAAAAAACGATCAGTTAAATTTTGATTCAGTTATTGCCTTTTTGTTCATTCCGTCGGATGTTAAAGGTGAAAATTTAAGAGTTATGAGAAATGTGATGATTTATGAAAATATTGAAGGTATAGTGGATAATGAAATTTTTAATATAAAGAACAGAGTAGTGACAGACATAGTAAGCGGAAAGATAAATAAAACATCAAGTAAAGGTAATGGATACGAAAATTTTTTTTCAAATGAATTCACAAAGGCCTGCAGAGATATATTTGCTCATTTTGATGAATTAAAAGGACAAAATCCTCCTGTAAGTGCGTTTGATTTAAGGTCTGAAAATGATGAAATTTTAAAGTCATTAAAGGCAGAGAACCTGGAAAATAAAGAAGAAGATATTGTTAAAGTCATAAATTATCCTGTTTATCTTTCACCAAGGGATATGTTTATAAATCTTGACTACAACCATACAATTTCTGCTTATGACATGGGTGTTTTTCCTTCATATTATGAACCGTGGGGATACACTCCTCTTGAAGCGGCAAAATATGGGGTAATTACAATAACAACTGATTTATCTGGTTTTGGAAATTTTATAGAAAAGAAAGACGGAGGTGGAATCTATGTTATCAGTAGAAAGGGTAAAGAAGATAACGAGGTTGTTGAAAATTTAACAAAGAAAATTTTGGAAATTTTAAATTTCTCTGATGATGAAAGGGTAAAGGCAAGAATGAGGGCAAGAGAACTGGCAACATTTTGTAACTGGAAAATTTTGGTAAATAATTATTTTGAGGCACATAGAATCGCAACAGAAAAGATGGCAATGGAAAAGATGAATAAATGAAGGTAAAAAAACAATAATGTGTTCAGGAAAAATGAAGAAACATAAAGATGCAATTGAAGTAAACACCTAACAATTGCGAATTGAAAAACTATCAGAGGATAATTTTAAGTTTACCAGAGATTTTGATTGCGGAGATTGCGACCTTAATGAATTTTTAAATGAAGATGCAGTTTTATATTGTTAAAATTTCCCTGCCCAAAGATGTTATTTTTTCATTCTCGGGCAATGATGTCATATAAAGATATATTGCTTCTTTTACATTGGACATCACTTCATCTAATGTGTCCCCTGTGTTTGACGGCCCATGCTATGAGTTCCGGACAATATGCACAATATTTGTATTATTATCTTATTACTTATTTTCCAATTAAATTTATTAGTTCATTCTTCAAAATTTCCATCCCGTTTTGTGTTAAAATTGATTCCGGATGAAACTGAAAGCCGGCAAAATTTCTTCCGCGCAGTGCGTGTATCTCCTTTGTTTGTTTATCATAACTAATCTGAACATCATTAAATTTTAATCCCTTTAAATTTTCTGATACTTCTTCATACCTTCCCACAAAAGTATTATAAAACCCAACAATTTCTTTTTTGCCAAATAAGTTAACTGTTTCCTGCACTCCCTGAAATGGTTTTTCCTTTCTCACAATTTGTATTCCCAATGCCTTGCACAGAAACTGATGCCCCAGACACACGCCCATAAATTTTTTGTCTGATTTAATAAATTTTTGAGTAATGTCAGCAATAATTTTCATTTTTTCGTTTTTTGTGTCATTAGGATTTCCTGGACCTGGTCCTATTATTGTTATGTCGCTTTGAGCATCATCAAAATTGTATTTGTTGTATCTGGTGATATTTACATTTGCTCCGATGTTTGATAATATATGTTTTAACATATAACAAAAATCATCTTCATTGTCTATAATTGTGATACTTTTGCCATTTATCTGCCCAGCAATATTGTCTTCGCCCTCCTGACTGAAAAACCAGAATTTGGATAATTTTTGATTCCTTTGTTGTAGCAACTCAAGCACCTCATCGTCTTCTCCAACATAAGGCAAAATTTTTAAAGGTGTGCTTTTTGCATGACTTTGAACACCATCTATTATCTCTTTGATTTTTGCTTTTGTCTCAGCAACTTCTTCAGATGGAATGGAATTCCTTACAAAAGTTGAACCAACCCTTGTTAAAATGCCCCCATAATTATCAATTTCCACAGTTCTTATCAGAATAGGGCTATCCAAAAATTCCCGGCCTTCTTCATTCCTTCCTATAAGAACTATCGGACTTCCGTAATATCTCCTGTCTTCTCCTTCATATTTATAAATTACTCTGCAGGCACTTTCAAGAGGACTTCCCGTAACAGTTGCAGCATGCATTGAGTCCCTTAAAATTTCAATTATATCTTTATCGCTTTTACCGCTCAATAAATATTCTGTATGAATAACTGTTGACATCTCTTTTAACAAGGGACCTATTATCATTCCGCCTTTATTACAAATCTTCGCCATCATTTTTAATTCTTCATCCAGCACCATAAATAACTCATTAATCTCTTTTTCATCCGAAAGAAAATTCAGAAGGTCCTTTTTAACCTTATTTAAATTTATTCTCTCTCCGGCGTCTTTTCTGAATGTCCCGCTGATTGGAAGCATTTTTACCCTGCCATCTTTTATGAAAATATGTGTTTCCGGACTTGCACCAATCAGAAATCTGTTGCCATCGTAAAATATAAAATTCCAGTGACTGTCGGACTTATTCATCAGAATATTTTTATAAATACTTAGTGCCTTATTAACTGACATATTTTTAATTTTGGCAGTTCCTTTTCTGGGAATAACAAAATTGGCACCTTCTCCGTTACCAATTTCATCTTTTATAATACCTTCTATTATCCTTTCATATTCCTCCTCAGAATAATTATATTTCCATTCGTTTTCTAATTCAATTTTTTCATCAGGAAGAAATTTAAAGAGTTCTTCCAAGGATACATTTAATTGTCTTTCAATATTAATACATAAAATTTTTGTTCCATCGTAGTGTGCCTTAAAATTTCTCTCTTTTATCTGTGAGAAAGGAACCGCACTGATTGTGTCAAATATTTCGTTTTTTATAATTTCGTTTTTTATAATTCCTTTTTTTCTTGGAATATCATCAAGGTTATTTAATTCCATTGCTTTTCCTTCAAATACCAATGCGTCCATGTCTCCTTTTCTTTTGACTATAGCAAACGGTTCTTTGTCTTTGGATAATCCTTCTATTAATCCTTTTAAATCTGTTTCCATCGTCAGGTCGCATAAATTTTAAAATCTATTTACAATTAGTATTCTGAAAATATTAATTCCTAAGCATTCCCACGTGATTCGCCTGAAACAATTCCGCTCGCAATTATATGTGCAAGCCGTATCGGTTCCGGAATTAATCCGCGGGTTGTTGAAATTTTAACTATTGCCTTTGCATCGCTTAAATTTATTCCACATTTCTGGATATAAACAAAACCCTTTCTTCCGTCAATACTTTCAACCTTAACTTTTTTTGGCTTTCCCGCAATTTCAATCACTTTCCATCTTTCTTCAAAATCGTCAAGATGTTTTAACGCATTTCTTATTCTTTCAAAATCCGGAAATTTCCTGACAACGACAATTACCGGAATATGCGTTTCCTTAAAAATTTCTCTAATATTTACTATGTTGAATCCTGCATAAGTAATTCCGTCAAGCATTACTATTCTCAAATCTTTGTGTCTCGTCTTTTTTAGCATGTCAATTATTGTCCGGGTTATATCCATTCCGTCAACATCAGATTCTCTTTTCATAACTCCATCCATAAACGAACCGCCTCTAAACATAACTCCGATAATGACTGTTTTCTTATCTTTTCTAAAATCAAATGGTCCGTCATCTATTCCAAGAATTCTGATTTCTTTCTTTATTTTCCTGAATTTTATATTATTCATTTACATACCATAAAGAACATTGGCTCTTATTTTTAATAGCGTAGTGTCACTACAAAATTTCAAAAGATCTACCACTCATTTCAAAAATTTATTTTTGAAATATACTAAAAACTATACTGAAAATCTACAAGATTTTCAATCTTTCAAAATGCTACAAGCATTTTTAAATAAGGTATTTGTTTAGTAGATAATTGGATTTTACCTCGCCATATTTGATTTTGTAGTTATTTTTTCACACTTTCCACAGTGGAAAAGATGGGATTTATCCCGAGTTTCCCATCCCAGCGTAAAACTTTGGGCGTAATTTTTAAATCCCAAAGATTTAAAAAGATACGAACGAAGTGAGCGTATTTTTGTTGTTAAGCATAATTAATTTTGTAAATTTGTAACTATTCAGCCACCCAAAAAAATTAAAGGTAAATTTTAGAGTTTTACGCTCACTCCGTTTGTGTATTTTAAAATTTCATAAATTTAAAATCGCATTTTTTGAATTTTTACGGGTAAATTTTTGTATCATTTGAATAGTTACGTAAATTTTTAAAATTACCCGTAAATTTTTTGATGGTGGAAAAAATGGGATTTATCTAAATTTATCTAAATTTTTCCACAATTAATATATATCCATCCATTCCTTTGATTTTTACTTTATTACCTTTTAAAATTTTCTTATTCTCGCTTTCACCTTCACCTTCACCTTCACCTTCATCACTCAAAATTTTTGCCTTCCATAATTCACCTTTATACATAACAAACCCGGTCTTATTTTCGAAGTCCTCTGTTGATTCCGCTGTTTCTCCGATTATGCTTTCTCCGATTACCGGCTTCTTTTTCCACGATTTGAAAATTTTTGTGGCTGCAAAAATCAAAAATACGGCAAAAATAATTGAAGGAAAAATTATTGAATACAGCAATGTATTGAAGAATTCCCTGGATACATAGAAATTTGGAGATGATAACGGTCCGATAAAAATTATTCCTGTAACCAGTGCAATGACCCCTGCTCCTCCGACAATTCCGAAACTATGCGAACTCATTTCATAAATTATCAATGCAATTCCTAAAATTAGCAAAGCAATTCCTGCCAAATTTACATCAAATCCCAGTCCGATTAATCCTAGCAATATACACAATACCCCTAAAATTTCCGCACCCATTCCGGGACTTGAAAATCCGAATATTAAGGCATAAATTCCGAGCATAAGTAAAAGAGATGCTATTAAAGGATTTGAAAGGACTGACATAAATTTTGTTTTAATGCTTGGTTCGTAATGCAATATTTCAGCATTTTTTGTAATTATTGTCTTTTCCCCGGATGCAACACGGACATTCATTCCATCTATCTTCTCAACCAGGTCATGTTCATTATCTGCAATTAATTCAATCGCATTAAATTTCTTTGCCTCGTCTGCATTTAAATTTAAATTTTCAACGATAAATTTTTCAGTAAGCGAGAAATTTCTGTCATACATCTTCATTCTTTCCTTCATTATCGCAATTACGGCATTTAAAATTTTTGATTCGTTTATTAAAGTATATTCATTTGCACCGATATAAACCGGCTGACAGGAACCGATTATACTATTTGGAGACATTGCTGCAATATGTGTTGAGAGTAAAATGAATGTTCCTGCACTCCACGCATACGCGCCTTTTGGTCCTACATATCCGACAAAAGGAATTTCGGAATTATCAATAATCTGTATTATTTCTAATGTGGAGCCCAAATCCCCACCAGGGGTATTCAGTCGCAAAATTATAACATCTGGCTTTTCGTTAACTGCTTCTTTTATCATTTCTACTGTTGCTGAGGTTATTGTATCGTCAATATCTATTACATAAATTTTCTTCGCATGAATTTCCTCTGCCTGGATGTTAACTAATCCAAACAACAAAGCCAATACACATATAAATCCAACGAGTAAAAATTTTTTCACTTTAAGTTATAAATTTAATCATAAATTTTTATAAATTTAATTAGTTGTTTGCTCAAATAAATTATTTAATTAACAAATTATAAAAACATTATTATGAATGTTTGTGAAGTAGATTGCGGGGCGTTTATAAATCGAATGAATGATGGATATTTTGCAATGAGATATTTGCCATTCAGGTTAACAGGGAACATATATAGAGGCTGTACACATGGTTGTGTATATTGCTACGCTGCCTGTACTCACTATTATATGAACGCAAGTCCGAATGATTTTTCTAAAAATATTTTTGTTAAAATAAATTCACCTGAAATATTTCAAAAAGAATTAAAGAAATATGACGATGTAAAAAAAAAGAAAAGTGTCTTAATAATTGGTAATATATCTGATGTATATCAACCGATTGAAATGAAATATAGATTGACTAGAAAAATTCTGCAGTTATGTTTGGAATATCACTTTCCATGTTTCATTGAAACAAAATCACCACTGGTCCTTGAAGATTTAGATTTAATTAAAGGATTGGCTAATCAGAACTTAATTGGTATTGGAATGACTGTAACATCTTATAATAATGAATTTACAAAACTTATTGAACCTTTTATAGGAAAACATAATCTTATTCATTCTGAGATATATCAAAAAGAACGAATTTCTACCTTAAAAGTGCTATCTTCAATTGGTGCTGATACATATCTACATATTACACCATATTTCCCAGAGATGACAGACAGAGATATAGAGAAGATCATATCTGATGCTTCTGATGCGAAAATAGGTAACGTGATTATGGCTCCGTTGGAGTTATCTCCTTATATCTGGAACCGTTTTTCGAAAGTTTTAGAGGATAATGGAAAGTTTAATGAGATAATATCTATTTATAAAAATCTGTACTTTAATCAAGGACGCAGATTAGGAGCAAGAATTACGACATCTGAAAATCATCATTATCATCTTGAAGAAAAAGTCTCGTTACTCTGTAAAAAATATGGTATAGGATATTGGGCATTTACAAATCCACAATTTAACACCGATAAGGCATCCGGAGCTTATCGATTAAGATATCCTATACTACTTGATTATTGGAATTATGCAAAAAGAAACGGGGAAATAAGATATAAAGACGCTATCGATTTAGCGAATAATTTCCCTATTGATAACAAATATATCAAAACATTTAAAGAATATTGGAATAGTGGTAAATTATTTGAAGGAATTTATGGCATAAAAAAAGTAACCATTGAAAATGAAACATATTATATCTATGGTGAAAATACGGATAATTTAATTAACAAAGATAAATTTTAAAAAAATTAAAAAGTAAAATGAGTCATGAAGAACACCTGAAACATGCTTCAAAAGAAGTTAAAAAAGCATTTAATTTTGCTGTCTTAACAGTCAGTGATACAAGAACAAATGACACAGATGAATCGGGAAAAATTTTGTGTGAAATACTGAAAAACAATAAACATAACATCATTTATTATGAAATTGTCAAAGATGATGGAAAAGAGATAGAATATTTTATAAAGAAGGCGATTTCTGATGAAAATGTTGAGGTATTGATAACAAACGGAGGTACAGGAATTTCCAAAAGAGATGTAACAATTGAAACAGTTAAAAATTTTTTTGAAAAAACATTGGACGGATTTGGAGAAATTTTCAGATATTTAAGTTATACAGAAATCGGAAGCGGGGCAATTATGTCAAGGGCAACAGCAGGGGTGTGCAGAGGCAAAATAGTATTTTCAATTCCCGGCTCGCCAAATGCAGTCCGACTCGCTATGGACAAAATTATAATTCCAGAAATTTCCCATATAATCTGGGAGGTAAGGTGATAAAGGTAACAAAGGCATACCTGCGTAACAGCACATATTCAAAAGTTGTACATAAAAAAAGTCAGATGCAAAAGGTTGACTTATGTGGAACAACATCGCCTGACACAGCATAAAAGGTTCGTGTCTTATGGCACTCGCCCAAATTTTTACTTTGCAAAAACTTCTTTTATGCTGAAACCGTTATATGAAATTGTGGACTTCTGGTGAATTGAAAAAAAACACTTTGTTGGTCAAATAATATGTTTCAATTTTTCAAATTTCCTGTTTTTAATTTCAATTTTGCATAAACATCCTTTTTTCAAATCAACACATTCTTCATCACTTTTTATAAATACTGCTATCATCCTTCCAAGAAACGGCTGATGCCCGACAAGCAAAAATTTATCTTTATCTTCTCTGCTTTTATATTGAAGGTGATCTAAAATTTCATCTGGATTTGACAAAGGATTAAGCAATTCAGTTGTTTTTATTTCGCTCTTGAAATTGAGCTCTTTTGCAATGATTTCTGCTGTCTGAACTGCCCGCTTCAGATGGCTTGAAAATATTTCTGAAATGTCAATATTTGAATTTTTCAGACATTTGCCTGCCCTTTTTGCCTGTTTTTTTCCTTTTTCAGATAACTCTCTTGATTCATCAATATATCCTTCCAGTGCTTTGCCGTGTCTGACAATATAAATTTCCATTTTTAAAGTTTATTAAATGGGTGCTGACCCACTAAAATTGGGATAAGTATATATTTGTTTTTTTAACAAAAGTTTCCCATTTCAATTTATATTTCTTGTTATCAATTTTGTTTGATAATTTATATCTTTTTTAAATGCACATTAGGAGGATGTCCAATAATTAAAATCTTTTGGATTTTTAAATGATATTTCAAAAAATTTATTTACTAAAAATATAATTTTTACGCAGATTTTTAAAAAATATCTTACAAATGAGGTTAATTTAAAGGGGTGATCACCAATTTATAATAATAGAATTAAATCTGACATTCTCAAGTTACAATTTTAAATCCGGTTTTCTTACAGGTACATCACACATAAAACAAACAATACTTTGTCAGATTAAATCTTATTCTTTCAATTATTCCCAATCCTGATTTATAAAATTTTCCGGAGAGGTATTTGCCATAAAATTATAAAATTTAGTGAGAAAAACAAAATTTATAGATGCAAGACAATATATTAAATTTTAAAATTTAAAACAATACCAAAATGCACGAAATTGAGAGCATAGAAAAATTTGACCCTGAAATTGCAGATGCAATAAAAAACGAATTAGA
Source organism: Candidatus Altarchaeum sp. CG2_30_32_3053 (assembly GCA_001873845.1). Classification (GTDB taxonomy): domain Archaea; phylum Altiarchaeota; class Altiarchaeia; order Altiarchaeales; family Altiarchaeaceae; genus Altiarchaeum; species Altiarchaeum hamiconexum. The sequence continues at coordinate 10,003 of MNZY01000027.1, forward strand.
CAGGCAAAAAAATTATTTGCAGATGATCGCATCTGAAAATTACGCAAGCAAAGCGGTTTTGGAGGCACAGGGAAGCATAATGACAAACAAATATGCGGAGGGCTATCCTCATAAAAGATATTATGGAGGGTGTGAATTCGTTGATGTTGCAGAGGACTTAGCAATAGAAAGGGCAAAAAAGTTATTTGGTGCGGAACACGCAAATGTCCAGCCAAATTCAGGAACAAATGCAAATTTTGCCGTTTATAACGCCGTTCTTGGGCACGGAGATACAATAATGGGGATGAGTTTGGCACACGGAGGACATTTATCACACGGAGCAAAGGTCAGTGTAACCGGAAAAATTTTTAATCCCGTTCAGTATGGGGTAAATAAATATACAGAACAAATTGATTTTGCAGAAATTTCGGACATCGCAAAAAAGGCAAAACCAAAGCTCATTATAGCCGGTGCAAGTTCCTATTCAAGAGAGATTGATTTTAAGGCATTCCGGGAAATTGCAGATGAGGTTAATGCTTATGTAATGGCAGATATTGCCCACATTGCCGGACTCGTGGCAGCCAAATTTCACAATTCCCCGGTTCCTTATGCGGATTTCGTAACATCAACAACACAAAAAACATTACAGGGACCAAGAGGAGCATTTATCCTTTCAAAGGAAAAATATAAAAAGGAAACTGATAAGTCGGTCTTTCCCGGAACACAAGGAGGTCCTTTTATGCATGTAATTGCAGCCAAGGCAATTTGTTTTAAATATGCAATGACAGAAGAGTTTAAGGACTATATCTTTAATGTTATCAAAAATTCAAAAAGGATAGCGAAGATATTTATGGATGAGAACTATAGGGTCGTCTCGGGAGGAACAGATAATCATCTTTGTTTAATTGACCTGTCCTCCCACAAAATTACTGGCAGGGATGCGGAGGCATCGTTATACAAAGCAGGAATTGTTATAAACAAAAATGTTATTCCTTTTGAGACCCTACCCCCAACAATAGCAAGCGGAATAAGGATAGGAACACCGTCTGTTACCGCAAGGGGGATGAAAGAAAAAGAAATGGATAGAATTGCAATGATGATAATAGATGTCCTGAAAAATTTAAATAACCGGGAGACAGAAGAAAATGTCCAAAAGGAGGTTATAAATTTATGTAATGAGTTTCCGGTATATGAAAATTTATAAATTTAAATTTAAGGAAAAATTTTACATGAGACCCGATGAAACCGGATAGTTGTTTTTTAATACAAATGGCACAACTACTATCGTCATTCGTTTTAGTCTTTTTTTAAATCTTATTGCATTTATCTCCTGTGCCCTCGGAAGTGTTTCTTCACTTACGACAATAGCATTTAGGCATTCCTCAAGTGTTGCAATTCCATACATATCATCAATTTTTAAAATTTCATAATTGCTGTGTAAATTTAAAGCGGAAATTTTCTTTTTAAGATTGTCTTTTCGTTTTTTATACACCAAAACCTTTTCTGCCCTGAATAAATTTGCAAATTTGTCAGATGTTAATCCGATGTACACATATTCTCCTACATTAAAGGTGGTTTTAAGCAGGTCATCATGCCCTTTGTGAATTTTGTTGAAGGTTCCTCCTACCACTACTTTTTTAAACATTTTACCAAGTTATAAATTTTTACAGAGTTATAAATTTTTACAGAGTTATAAATTTTTACCAAATTATAAAACTATAAATTTATTAATAAATTTATTATTGAACATAAAGACAATGGAAAATATAAATTACGACGCCACACTTTTAAATTTAAAAAATTTGTTATCTCAGTCAGTTGGGCAGGCAACTAACAAATTGCAGAAAACTGGAGTTGTATTTTCCGCTGGGATTGATTCAACAGTTATTGCTTTTTTGGCAAAGAAATTTTGTAATGTTTGTGCTTATACTGTAGGAACATGCAAAGGGGAAGATATCATTTTTGCCCGAAAATTTGAAAAGTTAAACATATTAGATACAAAGATAATAGAGATTACAGAAGGTGATGTTGAAAATGAAAAAGGAAACATATTAAAAATTTTAAATAACAATAACATCCCGGTAACAAAATTAAATTTATCAACAGCAGTTCCGCTTTACTTTGCTTCAAAAAAGGCATATAGAGACGGCATAAAGGTTATGCTTTCCGGACAGGGTGCAGACGAAATTTTTGGCGGTTATGTGAGATATTTAAAAATGAACGAATATCAAAGAATCATTGCAATGAAAAATGACATAAACCTTGCTTATAAAGATAATTTGAACAGAGACATCGCAATGTGTGCATTTAACAAAATTTCTCTGAAATTTCCTTATATGGATAAAAATTTTTCTGACTATGCGATGAACATTCCGATGAAATTTAAAATTTATGAGGTAAAAAACGATCAATACCCGGATGATTTTGGCGAGACAATTGACATTGTTGATGGGAAGAAATTTATCAGAAAATTTATATTAAGAAAGTTGGGCAGGGAAGCAAGTGTTCCGGAATTTATAGTTAAGCGAAAAAAGAAGGCGATGCAGTATGGTTCAATGTCAGAGAAGATTATTGAAAAAATTTTGAAAAAACATTCCATTCAGATAAAATTTTGAAAAGGGAAATTTTCGGGGGTTGTGTGCCATATGAAACTAGGCCACTTATATTTTTGTAAATTATCAATTGAATTTTGAAGATTAAATAAAAATTTCAATAAATAATATTTTTGATTATAAAATTTATAACTTAAAATTTTTTGTTTTAAATTTATATTTGTATTTTAAATTTATTTATGAAAAATTTAATATAAAAGAGGTGGCTCATTATAGTCATTTTGACATCTTTTGATAATATTGTTTTTGTCCATATATTTATTCTTTAA
>MNZY01000028.1 GCA_001873845.1 Candidatus Altarchaeum sp. CG2_30_32_3053
TCTTTTTCATTATCTTTCTTTTTCATTATCTTTCTTTTTCATTATCTTTCTTTTTCATTATCTTTCTTTTTCATTATCTTTCTTTTTCATTATCTTTCTTTTTTATACTCAGAATGTGTAACCTTAAAAATTTCCTCTGCCTTTTTTGATCCAATCCCTTCAACCTTCATCAGCGCCTTGACGCTAGCATTTGCAATTTTCTTTATTGTCTTAAAATGATTAAGTAAATTTTCAGCAAGTACAGAAGATACATTCGGAAGTGATTCAGCCATCAAAAGTTGTCTTTCATTAAGCGTGTATGCCCTTTTCTCGCCGATTAAAGCAACATCTTTTTTCTTTTCTTCCTGTTCTCTCCTTGCAATAGCAATCAGCATTTCTGCTGTCTCTTTCTCGTTTTTTGCTGGAATTATTGAAATTTTAAAATCAGTTGCAAGCGAAGCGATTGCCCCTCTTATTGCATTAGGATGAATACCTCTCGCAGAAAAATTTAACTCTCCTTCAATTATCATAAGCGGAATCTCAAAATTTCTTGCTAAATTTCCCGCCTGCTCAAGCAACCTTCTATCAACAATTGACTGCAAAAAATCACCTGCTGTCTTCCTCTCAACACAAACATTTTCGCTTAATATATAGTCCCCAACTTCTAACTGCTTAACTTCAACATTTGCCTTTTTGTTCAAAATTTTAAAAATTTCAGTATTTCGCTCCCTTATATCTACATAAATTTTAACTGTCTTGTTTTCTGTTTGAAATTTATTTGTGTTATCCCCCTCTTTATCCTCTCCTTCTTTATCCTCTCCTTCTTTATTATCTTTATTATCTTTATTATATTCATTCGGATACTCTCCATTCTGATACTCTCCATTCGGATACTCTCCATTCGGATACATTAAAATACTTTGCTGTCCCTGCCTTTTTTGTATTTCTTTTTCAATGCCTTCCTTTCCGGAAATCTGAAATTTTGTTAAATATCTCTTCATCGCCATTTCCTTTGAAATTGCACTCCAGTAATATCCCTCATCCCTTGTTCCTTTTGCCATCAGAATAATTACCTTTCCTTCATACATCCTCCCTGTTCTTCCCCGCCTTTGTATCAGTCGTATGCTGCTCGGAATCGGCTCATAAAATATTACAATATCAACCTTTGGAATATCTAGGCCCTCCTCTGCGACAGAGGTGGCAATTAGCACATTGAACACATTATTCCTGAACCTTTCAAGTGTTGCAATTTGCTCTTTCTGGGTCATTCCTTTGTCATTATCTCTACTTGCCTGACCTATAAATTTTTCACATTTTATGTTGTTGTTTGTTAAAATTTCATAAATTTTTTCAGCTGTATCCCGGTACTGTGTGAAAAGCAAAATTTTTTTGCCTACCAATCCCTCTTTACATAAATTTTCCTTTAAAATTTTTAGAAGTGCATCTAACTTCGGATGGTCTGTTTTTGACTCATACAAAACCCTTACTTTTTCACAGATTTCCTTCATACGCTCATCGGAAAACAATTCCTTTATCCCCCTTCCTTTCTGCAAATTCAGCCGCTCAATATACTTGGACAATGTCCAAATTCCCTGCGTTTCTATAAGTTCAATCGCATAATGAAGCTTTATAATCTTTGCAATAAGCGAAGAAGCATTAAAATTTCCCTTCCCTTTTAATATGTCGTTCCTTATCTTTTCCTGAATGATTAATAAGTCCTTTTTGCTTATATTTATCTGGCTGATCGTATCAGTGTAATTCATATCCTTTAATTGTTTAAGATAAAATTTAAGCAGGAGAGTAATGTTGTCCCTTATTTCTTTAAAGCCGGGAGGCAGTTCAACCTTTACCCATTCTTCCTCTACCTTCTTTATATACGGCTTCACATCAGCATCATTTTCTGTCCTTATCTCAACTGCTTCTATGAATAAATTTTTTGAAATTTCCGAAATTTTTTCAATATCTGATGAAGGAGAGGCACTTAATCCCATAATTAGCGGATTTTTCGCTTTTTTCACATATTCGTCTGCAATAAAAGAATATGCATAATTTCCTACGGCTTTATGTGCTTCATCAAAGACCAGAAAAGAAACATCTTCTAAATTTAACTTTTTCATTATTTCATTGTCTATTGTCTGCGGTGTTGCCAAAATAACTCTTGAATTTTTCCATAAGTCCTTGCGCTTATTTGTCGCTGTTGCTGATGTGAATATTGAAATTTCTTCGTCCTTTAAATTTAAAATCTGTCTGAAGGTCTCGACATGCTGAACGGCAAGCGGTTTTGTTGGTGCTAAAAAAAGAACCTTTGAACCATTAAATTTATTCAGACGGTGGACAGCAACAATTACGGCAATCAGTGTTTTTCCAAGCCCTGTCGGAAGCACTACAAGCGTGTTTTTGCCTGCAGAGGTTGCAATTATTGCTTCCTGATACTTTCGCAGTTCAACAGTATCCGGCTTTATAAGGGGATGGGTGAGGAACATATTTTTTTATAATTTTTATTAGAGTTTTTATTAGAGTTTTTATTAGAGTTTTTATTAGAGTTTAATTAATTTATAATCTGATAAAATTTAATCTGATAAAATTTAATCTGATAAAATTTAATGCAAAATTTAAAATGTATATCTTTGAATTTGGATTTGATGTTGCGGAAAAATTAAAAAAATTAGAGGAAAAAAATGGAAACTTTGGTGTTAAGAAAGGAGAAATTTTATTAAAGAAATTTCCAGATGGTGAATTTTATGCGAGAGTAATTGGTAATATTGAAAACGAGAATTGCGTTGTTGTCAAAAGTATTTACAATAGTGATGAATTAGTAAAGACAATTTTAATATTAGATGCTGTAAAAAGGAGTAAAGCAAAAAGTATAATGCTTGTTGCACCTTATCTAACATACATGAGACAGGACAAAATTTTTCTGGATGGAGAGGCGTTGAGTGCGGAGGTTGTGTTAAAAAATTTGAAAAATTATGTAGATAAAATTTTTCTCATAAATTCCCACATATTCAGGGAGAGCGGCGAAAAAACATGTTATGGAATCAAAATTTACAACATAGATGCGTTTTCTGAAATTGCGAAATATTTCAAAAATTTAAAAAATCCAAAGATCATATCGCCGGATGAAGGAGCGTCGGATATGGCAAAAAAATGTGCGAAAATTTTAAAGTGCGAAAGCGATTATCTCATCAAAAAGAGAGACATGGTAACTGGAAAAATAGTAACCGCGGATAAAAATCTGTATGTTGAAGGGAAGGATGTTTTAATATCTGATGATATAATTTCAAGCGGTGGAACTATGATTGAAGCGTTAAAAGTCATAAAAAAGCAAAATCCAGCAAGTATAAATTTAGCATGTGTTCATGGAGTGTTTTGCGATGCGGAAAATTTCCTGATGTTGAGGATTCTTGCCGACGAAGTCGTTGCAACAAATTCAATTCCGAATAAAGTTGGTAATATTGATTTAAGCAATTTAATTGCAGAAGAACTGGTGAAAAATTTAATCAAAAAGTAGATACCAGCGAAAGTCAGTTAAATTTCCAAAATTTTTTCGGTTAAACTTTGTGTTTTAAGCAGGTCATGAATTGTGTTGTTCAGTGTCTTTAAATTATCACATCTTATTTTTGTAGTCAGCATGCCTTTATCCCCATCATAAGATGTAGAAATATCCAAATGTTCTAAATGCAGATTGTCAAAATTTACAACCCTGCTTAAAACATCCCCCTTTCTTGTATCTTCAATCTCGGAATAAATTTCAGCATAATGCATATTTTTAAATTTAAATTTTTAAAATTGATTTAATTTTTGATTTATTATAAATTAAAACTGCTATGTCAGGGCAGTAAATTTATATGCAAAAATTTTTTCAAGTTAAAAAAAGAGATAAGAAATAAAAAACTAAAAAGTATAAAGCAATGTGGAAAAATTATTCTTCTGCATTAGACTTTATATACCATCTTTTTAGGTTCGTATTTCCATTTTGATGGCAGGACATTTTCCCTTATGTAGTATTTGGCAAGCCGGTTAATCTTTGATTCTATCCGCAACAAATTTCTTTTGTTATGAATATCTTTTTTATGAATTTCCAAATGTTTTCTTAACATTACGGCCCTTTTCATCAAGGTATTAATATCTTCGGGAATATCTGACCGGACATTATTTTCCTTTAAGACCTTTCCCAGCTTCTTTCCGAAGAATTCCTTTGAGGAGGGGATTCCGTAAGTATCCCTTAATTTGTGACCAATATTACTCGGCATTTCTCCGGATTTTTTCCATCCAACAATCAAATCACTTATTTTTTCCTCCTCATAATTTTCACTATCCATAAGTATCCATGGGGACATTCCAAACTTAACTACTTTTTTTGATGATGATTTTCCCTTTCTTTTTGAATGCATATGTGCCATTTTATCTTAAATTTAAAATTTAATTCCGGAAATTTAAAAATTTAAATATTGTTTTATCTGTATGATTTTTGTCTTTTGTGCCTTGGGCCTTTATTACTTTGACTTGGTTTGTGCGGTTCTGTGTTTCGGACATCATTTACAATCAGCCGTCTGTCATATTCTATATACTTTTTCAACAGGACTTCGTTTTTAGTATAATCAATCAATGCCCTCGCAATTGCCGACCGTACTGCATCGCTTCTTCCTGAGACGCCTCCACCATGAACATTAACAGATATGTTAATTTTACTTATATCTACCAGACCGTTAGCAAGTAAAACCGGCTCCTTTATATAGTCCCTTAACAATTCCGGCAGGTAAACATCCAATGACAATGAATTTACCGTTATTTTGCCGCTTCCTTTTTTTGCATGCGCCCTTGCAACAGATGTTTTTCTTTTTGATGATATTACAACCATTTTTAACTATATTTATTGCTTTTAATATTATTTTTGCTTATTTCTTTTCAGTATATCCTAACTTTTTACAAAATTCAGATACAGATACATATTTTCTCAAAGGTTTTTTTTGTAAATTTTTACCTGAAATTTCATCAATAGTTGCCGGATTAAAACCTTTATAGAACTTTTCTATCTCTTTTTGCGGAACGCCCATAAATACAGTTACCTCTTTAAAGGCAGCCCTGCCTCTTGGCCCGTATCTGTTCTTGTTATAAGGCAGCATTCCTCTTATAACACTTCTAACAAAGTTATCCGGTTGTTTCATCATAAAAGGGCCTTTTTTAGGATTTCCCCAATTTCTTATGCCTATTCTCAGACCCACCTCTGTCTGAACACCTGTCTTTGTTCCTGAAATCAGCGCCTTTTCGGCATTAACTACTATTACCTTGTTTCCTCTTAATGCCCTTTTTGCCACAAAAGATGCCATCCTGCCAAGGACCTGTCCTTCAGCATTTACAATCATTTTATTAACCTATTATTTTAACATTGGTTCCTTTTGGATTTTCATTAAACAATTCATAAATTGACATTAATCGCACATTGTTGTTTGTTGCTTTTTGCTTTATGCCTTCTGAAAATTCAAATGCGGCAATTGTAACTTTATGGTCAATATCCCCCTGCCCGAGTACTTTTCCTGGCACAACAATGACATCTCCTTCATTTGTATATTTATTTATTTTCCATAAATTTACTGTCCGTGCATTCCTTTTTGACTTTGACAATTCCCTAATTACCGCATTCCAGATTCCATAATCCTTATCTGCATTAAAATTTTTTAAATCTTCTATAAGTTTGATTCTTAACGGATTAGGATTTTTAAATGTTCTTGCCATTTTAAAATCTTTTTATTTAAAATATATTAAAAATTATAAATTTATTTTATTTTGGTTAATTTGTTAATTACTCAATATTTTTACTTAATATTTGTTGAAACATAGTCCATAAATTTTCTGCTTTCTTTAATTAATTCGTCACATGCTGCATTTATTAATATATTAGCATCCATTTGTCCGTATGACTCCACAAAAAAGTTAAATTTATCACATTCGTTTTCATCACTTTCATAACTTGCCAGTCCACCTTGCCATTTCGCATGATCCCTTCCTTTTCCTATTTGTACTGCACATTCAAGTTTTATTTCCTGTCCTTTTGAGAGTTTTACTATTGGAATGTTATTATAAACAGGAACAATATCAGGATTACTTGATTTTAAGTCACTGGTATAAACCGTTTTTAATTCATTTGAGTTACCTTTAACTTCCAATAAAAGGGTCGTATCAACAAAATTTAAGTCCGTTTTAAGGGGTATCAAACCAAGCCGGTGAGCAAGTATTTCGTCTGCCATTGCCGATGAGTTTCTGTCAATTGTCACATTTTCAATTGCTACTATTGAGACATCTGTAATTATTGCCCTTCTAATCGCATTTGCCATTGCGATATTTATCCCTTTTATTGTAAACGATACTATATTTTTTTTCTTTTTAAAATTTGATATCTCCATTTTAAGACCTGTTTATTTTTTTATTTTTTTCTTTTTGTCTTTTTTGGCATACACCCTCCATGAGCAATAGGGGTGTGGTCGGAAATTTTACCTATTGGAAAATTCAGTCGCACAAGTTGTTTTATTGCTGCCTGTGCGGCTTTTCCCGGAAACCATGGACCGGTATGCCCACCAGGACCACGAACCACAACATCAACACCCGCAATACCTTTTTCTTTCAGGATTTCTACTATTTTTCCCATTGCTTTCATTGCTGCATAAGGTGTTGGTTTATCTTTATCTGAAGTAACCATCTGTTTTCCATATTTTGTAACAATTGTTTCTGAATTACTTAAATCAGTAACCATGTAAATGGCGTTATTCGGCGACGAATAAATATGTAAAATGCCCCAAAGGCCCTTTTTCTCGGATCCGCCGATATTTTCAATCCTTTTTTCACTTGGTTTTACATACGCCTTTGCCTCCTGAGGAGATGCAGGTGTATTCTCTGTATTTTGTTTATCTTTACCAGTAATTTGTTCTTTCACAGATTCCTCTGCTGATGAAATGTTTACTTGGTTTTCCACCTTAATATTAGATTCCTTGTCTGTATTAATATCTTCTGACATTTTAGCTGTTTATAAATTTATCAGGCAGTATATTTTTATTATATTTAATTTTTATGTTGCTTATTAGATTGTTTTCTTGAACCGTCAAATTGTTTTCTTGAATTTTCCCGTTTGATATGTTTTCTCCTTGGTTTCATTCGTTCTTGTCTTCTTCTATATACAAATGTCTCTTTTACACCTCCCTCTCTTGTTGGTGTTTCAACTGTTTTTGGATTTACAAATGTCAGGCCACAGGTTATCCCGCTTTCATCATTGCTACTCACAATATGTCCTGGTGCATTTACCACTTTATTATCAATAGTTATGTGTCTATGTACTATTAAATGTCTTGCCTGTTTTATTGTTCCTGCCAGCCCTTTCCTGAAAACAACGGTCTGCAATCTTCTTTCAAATATGTCATTCGGCGATATTTCAAAAACACTTTCAAGAGTCCTCTCTTTTAAACAACTTATGTTTGTGAGCGGGTTCAGAAGTTCATCGGTTCCTTTTGAATCATTGTTTATAATAAGACGTCTTGCCAGTTCTCTCCACCGGCTTAATTTAAAGAGCACCTTCCAGATTTCTTTATGATTTTTGAGTCCGTACTGGTTTATAATTTCTGCTTCACTGTTAATTCTTTCTCCACGCCACATGTGCCGGGGAGTAGAATATTTTTTGTTAAATTTTTTAATACTCATTTTAAAGTTAATCAAAATAATTAATATTTTTTATTTGTTTTTATTTGTTTTATTTTTTTGCTGTTTTACCCCCGGGTGCTGCTGATTTTTTCGCTCCTTCTTTTGCAGGTGCTGATTTTTTCTTAACTACTCCAACACTTTTACCTTTTCTGAAAGATGTTCTTGTTCTTTGTCCTCTGACAGGTTGTCCCTGCGTATGTCTGATTCCTTTATATGTCTTTATTTTCTGCATAAATTCAATATCGTTTTTCACTGCTAGTTCCAGATCAGTTCCAACAGGGTGTAAATTTGTTCCAGTAAACTGGTCATTTTTATGATTTATCATCCAGGAAGGCACAAAGGTATTTACATTTTTAAGGGCTGTTTCTAGATGTGAAATTTCGTCGGCATCCAGATCAGCAAGTAATTTGTCTCCTGTATTTAATTTTTTTGACAATATTGATGCAATTCTATATCCAATGCCTTTAATATCTCTCATTGCCGCGCTTACTTTCCTATCCCCGTTCAGGGCATATTCCAGTAATCTGACAATTCTATGTGTCTGGGCATTACTTTCTTTATGTTCTGTTTTGGCAATGTCTTTCTTTTCTTTTCCTTTCTTTTCCTTTCCTCTTTCTTCTTTCTTTTCCTTTCCTCTTTCCTCTTTCTTTTCCGTAACCATCCTTCTTTTTATTTATTTGGTTGTATTTGTAGATTTATGATTATTAATTTAAATATTAAGAGTAGATATAAATAAATTTAGAAATTTTAGATATTTTTGCGAATTCATACCTTTTTTTGTTTTAATTTTTCTATTAACTCATAAGACCTCCTGAAAACTCCTGTAAGCGTATTGCATTCCCTTCCGGAGATAAACGCTCTTCCGGTAACTATTTTAAATGTTTTTGTTATAAGCAGCGTTCTGAAATCCCCAAGAGCAAACACACTGACTAATTCAGTAAATTTTTCAAGCATAATATCTCTTTCAAGATTATCTGCGAGCTTCATCTTTTTAAAATTTTTCTGCCTTAAATTTTTCTCCCTCACAATTTCATAAAGAATAACAGCAACAGAATGTGATAAATTTAATGATTCATAATTTTTACAAGTTAGAATTGTAACAAGGATGTCGCATTTTTCTATTTCCTTATCAGGCAATCCGCAGTCCTCTCTTCCGAATACTATTCCAATCCTTCCGCTGACATTAACAGCGTTTCCGATTTTGGCAGAAGAAATTGGAGTCCTAATAAAATTTTTATCTCCTGCAATTTTGGCACTCGTTCCGATTAATAAATCAAAATTTCCTGCCATTTCATCAAAGGACTTAAAAATTTTTGCATTCTGAACAATTTCCTTTGCATGAGCCGCAAACTTCATTGCCACAATTCCGGTCAACGGCGGATTTACCATCACTAAATTTTTAAATCCGAAATTCATCATAACCCGTGCAACCGAGCCAATGTTTCCTCCATAAATCGGTTCAACCAAAATAACTGAAAAATTTTCCATTTATTTACTTTATTTACCTATTACTTTATTACTTTATTTACCTATTACTTTATTACTTTATTTACCTATTACTTTATTTACTTTATTTACCTATTACTTCATTTACTTCATTTACTTCACTTACCTTTATTTGGCGATTGTTTTTTATTTTCAACAATAAATTTAATGTTCAATTACAAATTTTTAAATCTGTTTTAACCTGATTTTCCCACCCCAGCGTAAAAGTTTGGGCGTAATTTTTAAATCCTAAAGATTTAAAAATATCCAAACGATAGTGAGGTTATTTTCAAATTCGCAGAGAATTTGAAAAGATACGAACGAAGTGAGCGTATTTTTGTTTTTAAGCATAATTAATTTTGTAAATTTTTAAAATTACTCGTCCATTTTTTGATGGCGGGAAAGAAGGGTTTTAATACAAAAGTTTCCTATTTCAATTTACTTCATTAACAAATCACCTCGCTGTTGTTCGGAGATTTACAAAATGTTCAGAACATTTTGTCACCTCACTTCGTTCGGAGATTTAAAATTTCTAACGAAATTTAAAA
>MNZY01000079.1 GCA_001873845.1 Candidatus Altarchaeum sp. CG2_30_32_3053
CATTTTGAAAATTACAGGTGTTTTTTTTTTTGACTTTTTAGTATTTTTTGAAATTTTCAAAGGTAAATTTTTGCACCTCCTAAATAGTTACAATTTAATTTTAGTTTATTCATAGTCTTTTAAAAAAATCTCACACAATTTAAAAATCAACAGATTTGAAATATTGAAAACTATACTGAAAACTATGAGTTTTCAATCTTTTAAAAATCTTTGGGATTTTCAATCTTTTAAAAATACTTGAAGCATTTAAAACTTTGTTTTAAATATACTTAAAATTATAAATTTTCAATCTTTAAAAATCACTAGATTTTTAAATGAGAGCGAAGCGAACTTATTTTTAATACTGAAACCGTTGGTTTCAATCTTTAAAAAGTCCGTAGGATTTTTTAAATACTAAAAGTCCGTAGGATTTTCAATCTTGTTTTAAATTTCGTTAGAAATTTTAAATCTGTGTCTCCGTGTGAGGAATTGCTTTAAAACCATAATGCAAAATTCAACAAAAATTTAAAGTAAAAATTTAAAGTGGAAATAGACGATGAAATTTTAACAGAATTTTATGACAACAGGTATGCAGTTCAGGGAATGCTCATATACAGAAAAGCATCGTTGATTGTTGTAAGAAATATGCAAAAAATTTTGGAGGAAAATTTAGAAAAAGCAGGACACGAGCCGGTATTATTTCCTGTTTTAATTCCCGAGGATATTTTAAAGAAGGAATCAGAACACATTAAGGGCTTTGAAACAGAGGTCTTTTGGATTACAGAAGCCGGAAAAAACAAGCTTGACAAAAAACTCGCCATGCGTCCAACATCGGAAACACCGATTTATACAATGTTTTCATTGTGGATAAGAAGCCATAAAGATTTGCCGATGAAGGTTCATCAGAGTTGTGCTGTTTATAGATATGAAACAAAGCAAACGAAACCGTTAATAAGGGGGAGGGAATTTTTGTGGAATGAAGGACATTCTGCATTTAAAAATTCAGAAGATGCAGAGAATAATGTAGCCGAAATAAGGAAAATTTACTGCAATCTGTTTGATGGTCTGTGCATTCCATACAGAATTCACCGCAGGCCCGAATGGGATAAATTTCCCGGTGCATCTTACACGCTTGCTTATGACACAATTCTTGACGGGAAAATTTTACAGATTGCAACAATTCACAACCTGAGTGAGAAATTTTCAAAGGCGTTTGACATAACTTATGAAGATGAAAAAGGTAATCATAAATTTGTGCGTTTGACTTGTTACGGCCCAAGTTTCGGACGGCTGCTGGCATCTGTTCTTAACATTCACAAAGATGATGCAGGACTTAAATTTCCGACAAATTTTGCACCGACTCAAATAGTGATTGTACCTATATTGACAAAGGGAAACAACGAAGAAGTCTTGAATTATTGCAGAAAGATAAAGGAAAAATCAGATAAATTCAGGGTTGTATTGGATGAAAGCGATAAAACACCAGGAGATAAATTTTATTACTGGGAAAAGAGAGGTGCAATGCTGCGAATTGAGGCAGGACCAAGAGACATAAAAAATAATGCAGTTGTTATAGTCAGGAGAGATACGGGAAAAAAGGAAATAATAAAAAGCGATGAAATAAATCCGAAAAACATTATGGAAATTTTTAAGGATATTGACAGAAATTTAATGGAAACAGCAGTTAAGAAATTTAATGATTGTTTATTTAACGCAAACAGCATAGATGAGGTAAAAAATTTAGCCGGAAGGGGAATTATAAATGCCGGATTATGTGAAGATAAGGAATGTAGGGATGTGATTGAAGCGTACGCGAGTGTGCTTGGAATGGAAGATGCAGAAAAAAAGTGCATTGTATGCGGCAAAAAAGGAAAGGTTGCGCGTATCGGAAAGACATACTAAAACATGTGAAAATAAAAGTAACTATTCAGAGGGTATTTTCAAAATGTTCCGAACATTTTGTAAATCTCCGAACGATAGTGAGGTGATTTTCAAAACGCAAAGTTTTGAAAATATACTGAAAATCTTTGAGATTTTCAATCTTTAAAAAATCTGTGGGATTTTTTAAATACTGAAAACTGCAAGTTTTCAATCTTTAAAAATCTACAAGATTTTAAAATACTAAAAATCTACAAGATTTTCGGTGCTCATCCCTTTAAATTGGGATAATTAATTTGTGAGATATTTTTTAAAAATCTGCTTAAAAATAAAATTGGATATTATAAATTTAATTTTAAACATTATAGGACATACACAAAACAAATATGAATTCTTGACTTTTTATGTTCATTTACAAAATAATCTAAGT
>MNZY01000082.1 GCA_001873845.1 Candidatus Altarchaeum sp. CG2_30_32_3053
GAAACTCAACAAGTTGTAAGAGAATGCAACTCTTCTTATAAAAATCCTTCTGTTTTTTAAAATAAGTTTCTTGTCGTTCAAAAGTTTTATTTATTTAATGATATATATCTAATATATATTATTATGTAAGTAATCAAAATGAAAAAGCTTGATTTTGTAAATAGAACCACTTTAAAAGTGGAGAATATTGAGGGTTTTATGGTTCGGAAGGTTACCCGATTTGGTACCGGCGCCAAGGTGGATTGTCTTAAGGAGTATATTGGTAAAATGGTTTATGTAGTAGTGTGTAAAGAGGAGGGGGGTGATGAAGAATGATGAATTTTAAGGAGGGTTTGGATAGGCATCAGGAGTTATTGATGCCGCAAAAAATAGAGGATTATATTGGTGAAAATCATCTTGCGAGAATGGTTTGTGATATTTGTGATTGTGTTGATCTGTCTAGGATACAAGCAAAGTATTCAGAAATTGGACAACACGCTTATAATCCGAAAATGATGATGGCTCTATTGTTTTATGGTTATTCTGTGGGCGTTAGGTCATCAAGAAAATTATCAAAAGCGTGTGAGGAAAGAGTGGATTTTATGTATATCTCACAAAATCTTAAGCCAAGCCACGATAGAATTGCGGATTTCAGGAAGGACAATCTTGAAGAATTAAAAGAAGCGTTTACTGAAATTGTTATGATTGGTGCAAATCTAGGTCTTATTAAAATAGGGAATATTAATGTGAGTATAGATGGAACAAAAATACGGGCAAATGCTTCGGCGAAATTATCGAAAGACGAGAAGGAACTGAAAAAATTTCTGAAAAAAATACGGGAGGAGGTTAATGTTTTATTTACGGAGGCTGAAAAAATTGATAGAAAAGAAGATAAAGAATACGGTAAAAGTAAAAGGGGGGATGAGACTCCGAAAAAACTTAGATCAAAAAAATCAAGGGAAAAGGCAATAGAAGAGGCTGTCAAAAAGGTTAAAGAGGAAAAAGAATTATTAGAGAGGAACAGCAATGCTAATGAAAGTGAACCAAACAAAAATAATAAGGAGGAGATAGATAATTTAGATAAGTTATCAAGGAATCTTCAGGCAAAAAGTTCAAAGGAAATGGCTATAGAAAAGGCGATTGATGTCGTTAGAGAGCAAAAAGAAAGTATGAAAGAAAAAATCAGGCAAGAAAAAGGCCGTGAGCCAACAAAAGCGGAACTTAAAAAAATTAAAAAGGTAAAAATTAATATTACTGATCATGATGCAAAGTTTATGAAAGAAAGGAACGGAGTAATTAAACCAAATTACAACGCCCAAATTGCAGTGGACGAAAAAGAGCAGTTTATCGTAGCAAATAGCGTCACAATGGAATGTAATGATCAGCATCAACTTATTCCAATGATAGAAGAAACAAAAAAGAATATAGAAACATCGCCAGAAAAGGTAAAAGCAGACAATGGATATTACTCTCAATTAGAAGCTGCAGTAAAAAGGTTTCCTGAAATAGACTTCTATGTGGATGATAAAAACCGGAGGAAAGAAGATCTGAATTTGGAAGAAATTAAAAAAAGCTATGATGAAGTAGCATACTCCAACCTAAAAAAATTATTAAGCGAAGACGGAATGAAAGAATACAAAAAACGAATGCATACTGCTGAGCCACCATTTGGCAACATAAAATTCAATCTAGGGTACAGACATTTTTTGCTTAGAGGAGAAAATAAATGTGGTGGAGAGTTCAATCTTATGTGCATAGGACATAACTTAAAGAAGATTATGAGTTTTATCTCCAAAACCGGAAAAACCATCTATGATGCAGTTAAGAAGTTTAAACCTACTTCTGTTCATATCATACAACCCAGTTCACAGAGGATATAATACAAGAAAATAGTGAAAAAAAAAGGGATAAAATATGCCTTGCACAAAAAAAATAATTTTTAGGAAAGGCATTAAATAAAACAAAAAAGGTTCAACAACTAAATGCTTTTTTGATTTTATGTCTCGATTCTAAAATGTGAAATTTTTCAACAA
>MNZY01000217.1 GCA_001873845.1 Candidatus Altarchaeum sp. CG2_30_32_3053
AGATATTGTAGATATGTTTAAGGAGCAAAAAGTGATGACTCTTGATATATTATCCAAAAAAGCAAAATGCTCAGGAAAGACAATTCTAAGAAGACTTAAGGAACATGGATATCACACAAGCTATAATATGAATGGAAAATATTATACGTTGCCTGAAATTGCTACTTTCGACGAGCACGGTTTTTGGAAACATGACAATGTGTGTTTTAACAAATTCGGAGGATTGAAAGAAATTGTGAAGAGAGCGATAGAAAGTAGTGAGATGGGCTACACCGTGGATGAATTAAACAAAAGAATAAATGTAAACTATAGCAGCCATGTTCTGAAATTTGTTAGAGAAGGCGTAATAGCAAGAAGGAAATACGGTGCCGTTTATACTTATTTCTCAACAGACAAGAAAAAACAAAAAATTCAAGTTGAGAGAAGAGAACAGCATGTTATGACAAAAGAAATAATAGAGTCCGAAGGACACACAAGTTTTCAAGGACTCATCAATATGAAAATGATACAAACATTACCTGCCGAAAAATTGAAAACGCTTGAGAAAAGACATGAGATAATATTAGCACACGAAAAGTTCGGAATAAAAATAGGCGATATTGTAGATGCCTATGGTGTTTCTGTTGGCGCATATTATTATTGGAAAAATAAGTATATAGAAGGAGGCTTTCTTGGTTTGGTCGATAAAAAAAAAGGTCCACGAGTGCCACACAATAAAACACCAGAAGGGTTTGAGAATAAGATGGTTGAGATCGCATCCAATAATAAAAAACTTGATGCTAATGATATTCACAATATACTACGCGAGCAACAGGGATTTACAAGGACCACGGAAACTGTTAGGAGAATACTATCTAAGCACGGTTTAAATAGACCTAAAGGTAGACGTTCAAAAAAAAAGATGGAAATGAAAAAGAAAACAACACAATTAATAAAAACAAAATCATAGAGGTAGAACAAAAACCAATAAGAGATAACGTATATACGAATCCTAGGTCCAATCCTCAACGCAATCCAAATACAGATTCTAACAGAACAAAACCTCTAACTGAAGAGGAGATTGCAGCAATAAAAAATGCTCACAAAGAATATCCTGAAATGGGCCCCTGGAACTTGGCACTAATATTATCAAAAACTAAAGGCGTTCATGTATCTACTATGAGCATACTCCGAACATTATGCTCTGAAAAATATAGAAACCCGAATAAGAATGAGGGTAACGAAGTTAATTACTACGAAAAACACAGACCCTACGCAATGTATCATGCTGATACAATGGAAGTAATACTTGGAAATGGAGATCCAGCATATCAAATATCAATAGAGGATGACTATTCAAGAGCTTATGTCTCTATGGAGGTATTTAAGAGTAAGCACACTTACTTCGTGATTATTTGTATGTTACAAGCATTTATGATGTACGGAATACCGAAACTCTTTCATCATGATAATGGTGGAGAATATAATAACGCAACCGTAAAATGGTTATTAAAACAATTTGACATCACTGATGTACCGACAAAGATAGAGAACCCAAAGGGTAATGGAAAGAAGGAGAAGGCTCATAGCCAGGATAGAAAATATTTCTATGAAAAACATAATTTTCAGACAATTGAAGATGTTAAGCAAGCAATTCCTGATTATCTCAACTTTAGAAATAATATAAAAGCACAATGGGCAAAATATGGAGAAACAGCATCCGAAGCACTAAAAGAAGCAGAACCAAGAAAGATATCAGATGATGAGTTGGAAAAAATAATAAGAGAATTATATTTTGAAAAGAAAAACAGAATTGTAAAAAAAGATGGGAAACTTCGATTTAAAGGAAAGACATATTATATATCAAAGAAATTGAAGGGAACTACAATAGAGATGAGAGTGACATTGAGAGGCGTAGAAGCATTGCATGATGGAAAACTAATTAAAAGATGGAAATATTGGAAACATGTTCTAAATATTGCTGTTGATTATAGCCTTGAAAAACACTTGTTATAGTACACTTCCTCAAATAACTCCTTGACAAACAACACCCTCACAAACAACACTTATAATTTTGGCATAAATGGAGATCAAATTTCTGATTTTTATCAGAACATTGATGAATCAAA
>MNZY01000219.1 GCA_001873845.1 Candidatus Altarchaeum sp. CG2_30_32_3053
TAGAAGGAATTAAAGGGATTTCCAAAGAAAGGACAAAAGCAGTTGTTGCTGAAATCAAAAAGGAAGGAGGAAATGCTGATGCAATGTATGCAGTGCTCGGAAATTATGATTTGTGCTTTGTTGTGGATTTCCCCGGAAATACCGAAGCAATAAAAGCATCGGTAAATATTGCAAAAGCAACTGGAATCGGATTTAGAACACTTCCGGCAATTCCTGTGGATGAATTTGACAAAACAGTCGGATAAAAAACAGAACAAGACAGAACAAGACAAAACAAAATCTAAAAATTTAAAAAACAAAAATTTAAAAACAACAAAATGGTACTTGAATGGTTAGTTCCAAAGGAAAAGGAATTTTATGTATTTTTTGAAGAGCAGGCAAAGTTGGTAGTTGAGGCAAGTGAAAAATTAAGCGAAATTTTAGGAAATTATTCTGGTGAAAAAACAGAAAGTTATGCAAGCGAAATGGTGGACATTGAAGATAAAGCAAGGGAGATTGAGACAAAAATTTATGCAAAGACAGTAAAATCGTTTATGACTCCCATCGATACAGAACGGATTATAGGATTAGCAAAGGGATTGGGTAAAATAGTTAGTAAGATTGAAGTATTTACGACTATGTGTGAGGTGTATGGATTGACTGATACAGATGATCATATGTTAAAATTGGGAAATTTATTGAAAGAGACATCTTTAGATATACAAAAAAATATTTCATACCTGAAAGATGCAGAGAAAAAGAAAGAAGATATTAAAAATTTAAATGAAAAAATCTGGGCAAAAGAAAAAAAAGGCGATGAAATTTTTAAAGTAGCGATGAAGGAGTTGTTTAAAAGTAGCGATGCAATACGTATTATAAAAATAAAGGATATTTATGATACATTAGAAGATGCAATGGATGCAAGCGAAAAAGTCGCGGATGAAATGTCAGAAATAGTAATAAAGTTGGCATAAATTTGGACTTTTTGAAAAATTTAAAGAAAAATGGATGTAATAATACTTGCAGGAATCGTGGTAGTAGTAATCCTAATTTTTGATTTTATTAACGGGTTTCATGATACTGCTAACCAAATAAGCCCTACAATTGGGGCAAAGGCATTAAAGCCAAGAGATGCTGTTTTGCTTGCGGCAATATTTAATTTTGCCGGACCTTTTATTTTGGGAACAGCTGTTGCAGATACAATCGGAAAAATAACAAGTTCATCTTTCTTAAAGGCGCAGTCATTTGAATTTGCTATGTCAATAATTTTGTGTGCAATACTTTCGGCAATTGCATGGAATCTGATAACATGGTGGAAAGGAATTCCTTCATCATCAAGCCATGCCTTAGTTGGAAGTGTTGTTGGCGCAGTGACAGCAGCAATCGGATTTGAAACAATAAAAATATCTGCCTTGGAAAAAACATTTACAGGGTTGTTGGGATCCCCTATAATTGCTTTTTGTATTGCGTTTTTGATAGCAATATTGATTTTTTGGATTACCTTCAAGATCTTTAAAAACAGCCCAAAGTCAGGAAAAATATACAAATATTCTCAAATTTTCTTTGTTATGTGGACGGGATTAGGGCATGGAGGAAATGACGCCACAAAGTCAATGGGGATAATTGCTTTGGTTTTGCTTATTGCTGGAATAACGCAAAAATTTGAAATTCCTTTTTGGGTGATATTTTCATGTTCTTTAGCGATGGCTCTTGGAACCGCAATTGGAGGATTTAAGATTATAAGAACAATGGCAAAAAAAACAACGAAAATAACTCCTGATATAGGATTTGCTGCACAGATGGGAAATTCACTTGTTTTAATTGTTGGGACATTAATTGGCTTTCCAATGTCAACAACACATGTAATTACTGCGTCCATTCTCGGCGCAGGAACTGCAAAGGGGGTAAAAAGAGTACAGTGGGGATTGGCAAAAAATATTTTGGCGACATGGGTATTAACGGTTCCGGTAACTGCTCTCCTTGCTGGCTTGTTGGTGGTCTTGGTAAAAATTTTATTCTTTTAAATTTTTACGCCAGAGGTCCATTTGCAAAAATTTTAAATCTTTTTATTTTTTTTATTTTTTTAGCATAAATTTGAGACAACGCAAATTTCAAAAATTTCAAAACGCAAAACACAGGTAAAATTTATTTAATTTATTTATTTATAATCATAATTATTTATTAATTATTTAAATTAATTATTTAATTTATTTATTTATAATCCCGATCATAATCTAACAAAAATTTAAAAAACAAAATTTAAAAAACAAAATTTAAAAAACAAAATGG
>MNZY01000129.1 GCA_001873845.1 Candidatus Altarchaeum sp. CG2_30_32_3053
TACTCTCTTTTCAATTAGCAACAATTTTTCCATCATAAACCATTAAAATAATTAAAATTTTAATTAAATTAATGGCCTACTTCTATTTGCTACTCAACCCATAACCATCATTAACACTCTATGAAAAATTTTAAAATTATTCCGGCTAATACTGCCAAAACAGACACAGTAAAACATATATCTACACATTTCTTTATTAAAAATTTCTCAACCTTTGCATTATCCTCGCCAATTTCCTCTCTGCACTTTTTCTTACCGTTCGGATATACATAACATCCACCTAATTTTATTCCCAATGCCCCGGACATTGCCGCCTCGCTTATTCCAGCATTTGGTGATTCATGTTTTCTCCCGTCCCTCTTCATTATTTTTAAACTGTTTCTTCCGTTATGTTGTAAAATTTCCGCTGCAATACAAATCAGAATTCCCGTTATTCGTGCAGGAATGAAATTTAAAACATCATCCAACTTTGCAGAAAACCATCCGAAATTTATATATCTTTCAGTTTTGTATCCCACCATCGCATCAAGTGTATTTGCCGCTCTGTATCCGATTGCCATTACGGGACCTCCGATAATCAAATAAAACAATGGAGCAACAACGCTATCATTTAAATTTTCTGCTGTGCTTTCTATTGTTGACTTTACAATATGCCCTTCATCTAAATTTTTTGTATCTCTGGTTACGATCTTTGCCAGATTTTTTCTGGCAACGACTAATGAATTTTTATCCAGTGCCTTAAATATGTCGTCTGCTGCGTTAATCAGTTCCCTGATAGTAAATGAAGTATAAGCAATATAAACAGATACGAGTATTCCTAGCAACGGATTTAATGCATTTGAAATTTCTATTGCTACATAAGCAAGACACACAGTTATTCCAATTACAGTTACTGCCATTACAGCACCTTTAAGACGCCTTGCCAGTATGCTCTGTCTGTTATTAGCACCTTTAAGACGCCTTGCCAGTATGCTCTGTCTGTTATTAAATTTATTCTCTGATTTTTCAGTCATCCACCCGATTATTCTTACAGGATGGAAAAATTTTTCCGGTTGTCCGAATATCAAATCAGCGAGATAAGAAAGAACAAGAATAAACACTTTAAAATGTAGTAAAATGTAGATTTAATGTCCGTTTTCCAAAACAGGAATCACATTTATAAAATTTGTTTTTTCTTTGCGGACATTCATTTCAATCCCATAAGCCATTTTTATATTCTCTGTTGTAAGCACTTCTTCAGGCATTCCGTTTGCTAAAATTTTTCCATTGCTTAACAACAACAATGTATCACAAAACATTGCCGCTAAATTTAAATCATGCATGACACAAACAACAGTAATTCCGTTCCTGCTTAAATTCTTTATTAAATTTAATATTTCAATCTGATATCTTATATCAAGATTAGAAACCGGCTCATCCAAAAGTAAAATTTTAGGTTCCTGTGCTAGTGCCCTCGCAATAACAACCCTTTGTCTTTCTCCCCCAGACAATTCATTAATAAATCTGGACTTAAATTTTAACACATTTGTCAATTGCATTGCATTATTAACAATCTCAATGTCCTTCTTACTTTCTCTTTGAAACCGTGAAAGATGTGGACTTCTTCCCATAAGAATAATTTCGGACACGAGGAAAGGTATGTTAGATGAATATGACTCTCCCTGTCCGACAAAAGCAATTATCTTTGCAATTTCTTTCAAGGAGTAAAAATTTATATCTTTTTTTGCAATTAAAATTTCTCCTTTGTATGGCTTTAAAATTTTGCTGATGATTTCGAGCAGGGTACTTTTCCCTGCCCCGTTCTCGCCGAGGACACCTAAAAAAGCACCTTTTTGCACATCAAAATTTATGTCATCCAAGACCTTTTTACTTTTGTAGTTGAATGATAAATTCCGGACAGATATCATTTTTGTTATTGTTTTTGGTTGTTAAAATTTAGCTAAAATTCGTATTTTGCCTTTCTCAGCAGATAGAGAAATAAAGGAATTCCGAAAAATGCTGTTATTACTCCGACAGGTAATTCAACCGGTGGAATGAGCATTCTCGCCAGAATATCCGTTGATAACAAAGCAATTGCACCCAATAAGACAGATACAGGAATTAAAATTTTATGATTTGCCCCGAATAAGATGCGAGCAACATGAGGAACAACCAATCCAACAAAACCGATTAATCCGGAAACAGAAACAGCACAGGAAGTTATCATACTTGTAGAAATGAGTATTATTTTCTTTAAATTCTCTATATCTATTCCCAAATGCTGTGCTGTTTCCTCTCCAAGTAATAACGCATTTAAGTCCCTGGATAGGAAAAAGGCAATTATCAGAAATACAAAAAAAGGAATAATTACTATTGACACATTTGTCCATTTTGATGATGCCAAACTTCCGAACAGCCATGCGAGAATTGAATGTACCTGCTCATGTGAAAATATCAAAATGATCATTAGTATTCCTCCAAAAAACATCCCTACAGCAATTCCGGAAAGAAGCAACCGTGTTGTTGAAATATATTCCTTTGTCTTTGCAATTTCATAAACAATGAATATTTCAATGATCG
This sequence comes from Candidatus Altarchaeum sp. CG2_30_32_3053, assembly GCA_001873845.1. Classification (GTDB taxonomy): domain Archaea; phylum Altiarchaeota; class Altiarchaeia; order Altiarchaeales; family Altiarchaeaceae; genus Altiarchaeum; species Altiarchaeum hamiconexum. The sequence continues at coordinate 2,560 of MNZY01000129.1, forward strand.
CCCCGATAAATGCAAAGAGCATTATTGAAACACTAACTCCTGAAATTATAATACTAATTCCGAAAAGAATTGCTATCGCCGCTCCTGTTCCTGCTCCTGCTGAAATTCCGAGAACATAAGGGTCTGCCATAGGATTCCTAAATAATGCCTGTAAAAGAACACCTGCTAATGCAAGGGATGCACCTACAAAAATTCCAGTTATCGCCCTCGGCACACGGATTTCAAAGATTATAAATTTTTCTGCGGCTGTACCATTTCCAAAAATAATGATGTCAATTACCTTTTCTATTGGAATGTTTGCTGCTCCCTGTGTAACTGAAAATAATAAAACAAAAACCAAAATGATAAAAAGGACAGATATAATTCCAAATTTTTTTATAAAGTTGTGCATTTCTACGATTATTTCTTAATTTTTTTATCTGAAAGAAGCATTGACAAATACAATGCAGAGACCATATCGTTTTGTGCTTTATCAACCTCTTCCCGAGTAAAATTTTTACTGTCTTGCATCTTTAATGTAAAGTCATGAATATCATTAGAACAAAGCCGCAATACATGAACTGCCTGTCTTGCAACTATTGTTCTAAATTTAGATGATTCTTCTTCCTCTTCTTCTTCCTCTTCATTTATTCCTTCTTCCTCTTCTTCTTCCTCTTCATTTATTCCTTCTTCATTTATTCCTTCTTCCTCTTCTTCATCTTCATTTATTCCTTCTTCCTCTTTTTTATCCTTATTCTTATCTCTATCCTTATCTCTATCCTTATCTCTATCCTTATCTCTATCCTTATTGGTATCATCCATTTTTATCGTAATATAACGTATGAAATAAATAAATTAAAAACCATTCATCGTTCCGCAAATCCTGCAAAATGCTTTTTTGTGTTCAATTCCTATCCCGCATCCTGCACATTTGATTTCATCTTGTTTTGCCTCCTTAACCTTTCCAAAAATTTCCCTGTAAATTTCATAATAATAAAGATGCTCCTTGTCTCTTATAATTGCTCCGTCGCTTTCTTTGTATTCCGACTTCTTCTTTATAAATACCTCGTCGCTGATTTTATTTTCAAATATGTTTGTTAGCAAAGTCGTTCCGCTTCCGTATTCAATAGGTGTCTTTTCTCTCATTATGAATTCTTTGGGAAGTAAATTTTCATACGCCTTTCTTAAAATCCATTTTCCAACGCTGCCATTTATTTTCACATCATCATCAAGGGAAATCGCATAATTTTTTACTTCTCCGGAAAGATAAGGTGTCCAGATTTTTATGCCAAAAAACCTTCCCATATCGTTTGAAGAAAAATGCATTGTTTTCCACATATTTTTTGCATAAAATTTCCGTTCATCCTTTTTCATTTTTATTAAAAAATCATACCCAAAGAACAATTCATCCGCACCATCACCTGTCATCACACCTCTTACATAGTCCTTTGAAAATTTTAAAATTGTATATATTGCGACGCTGTTTCTAATTTCCATCGGGTCAAAGACACCTGAAATTTTTATCGCTTCTCTTAAATTTTTCATTAAAATTTCTTCATCTGCCTCCAATAAATGATGTTCAATGTTTAAAATCTGACATAATTTCTCAGCATATTCTGCATCAGGGGCGTGATTTCCAAATTTCAGAGTAAATGCCTTAAAATTTTTTGTCTTTTTTGCCGCTAAATAAGATAATATTGATGTATCAAGTCCAGCAGACAGTAAAATTCCGTCGCATCCGTCATTTATATCTTTATTCACTTCTTTTTCCAATAACTTCTTTAATTTTACAATTTCGGTTTCAATCTCCATTTTTTTATATTTAAAATCCATTTCTTTCCAAATTTTCCCGTATCTGTTTCTTCTATTTTACTTTCCAGTATTTCTATCTTTTTCTTAAATAATGGCCCATCAATTACAAGCGTGTGAAATTCTCCGTTTTCGCCACACGGACATATACCTGCTTTTTTTGTATCTCTGATAAAATTTTCTGCTGTTTCCCTATTTATAGTTCTTCCTGGTAAAAATTTTGCGCTGGCAGCACAATTAACAACTATTGCTTCAAAGCCCTCTGATACAAATTCATGTAAAATTTCTTCCCTGTTCCTTTTCCACAGCGGTTCATAATATTCTATGCACAGGTCCGTACTTTTTTTCTTTATCCAGTCCAGGTGACATTCCAGGTCAATATCTCCTACAATCATTCCTGTAATGCATTTGCTTTTTTCCTTTAATTTCAAAACTTCCTCATCAAAGTCATGCTCATAATTCTCCCATGTTGTAGCCCTTTGAATTAACGGAATTCCAATTGCTTCTGCCTGTGACTTTATTATTTCTCTGTTTAATCCGTGACTTTTCCCGTCAACTGCAAAATTTAAGAGAAAATGGACCTTCTTGCCTTCGTTCAGGCATTTATATAATGCCAGAGTGATGTCTTTTCCTCCGCTCCACGAACAAAACATTATGTTATCTGGCATTTTTAAATTTCGTCCTTAAATTTTAATATTCTATCCCTTTTCTTCTTTCAACACCTATATTATAGGGATGCTTTATTTTCTCAATTTTACTGACATAGTCTGCAACTTCAATAATTTTTTTTAATTTTTCTTCAGAGCATCTTCCCGTAAGAATTAACTCCGTTGTTTCCGGCTTTGAATTGAGCAAATCAATAATTTCATTATCGCTTAAGTATCCTTCCCTTAAAGAAATTAAAATTTCATCCAAAACCAAAACATCGTAATTTTCACTGTCCATCTTTTCCTTAATAAAATTTACCGCATTTATACACTCACTTCCAGCATGTTCAAATAGCTCTTTCTTATCTTTATAGGGACTTTCAATTTCACAGTACTTCACAAAATTATACATGTTAATTCCTGTTTCTTTTAAAATTTTATAATCTCCTTCAGAATATGGTGGTTTTTCAATATCTTTATGAAAGGAAATCCAGCAAACATTTAAATTGTGTGCTTTTGCTCTTATTGCTAATCCGATCGCTGCGGTTGTTTTTCCTTTTCCATCTCCTGTATAAATATGTATCAACCCTTTTGATTTATTCATTTTGCTTCTCTAAGTTTTTGTTTAATTTATTTTGGGATATAAACATTTAGCATAATTTATTTTATTTCCTGTTTTCCTACCCCATCGGGATGCGAAAGTATATGCCTTCGGAAGTATTTTCTTTACATCGTTAAAGCAGGTCTCTACTTCTTCTTCTGTCGCATTTTGTCCGTAACCACTGTATGAAAGATACCCATCAACCCTGTATCTTAAATTTTTATTATATTTTGCAATATACTCCGCGATTTTTAAAATTTCTCCGCATTCAACCAGTCCAGGAATGTAAATGGACTCAATCTCAATCTTTTCTGCCTGACAAAATTTATCAAAATTTTCAAGTGTTTTTTTATTACTGACTCCCGTATAGGTCTTATGAATTTCATCGTCCAGTGCTTTTATACTTAATGTTATTTCATCAGCCAAATCAACTATTGTCTCGTCCAGAAGAGAACCATTTGTAACAAGCTTTATCCAAAAGCCCTCGTCTTTTAGTCCTTTCAATATTTTCATGATATTTGGATCTGTTGTTGGTTCATGCCCTCCAAGATACAACTTTTCGGCATCATTATCTTTGAGAATTTTCACAACATCTTTTAAATTTTGCCTTAATTTTGGTTTATCTGATTCAAGATAAATTTTATTTAAATTTTCTACATCTGACGGCGAGAGGTGACTTTCCCACCCACGCAATCGCACACAGCCCTTACATTTCCAGTTACAGCCAAGGAAATTTAAGTACGCCGAATTATCCATGAATTGTATGATAAGGTATATGTTTGTTTTCATTTTGATTTATCCCGAGTTTCCCACTCCTGCGTAAAAGTTTGGGCGTAATTTTTAAATCCCGAAGATTTAAAAATATCCAAACGATAGTAGGTGATTTTCAAATTCGCAGAGAATTTGAAAAGACACGATTTTTGAAATCGTAAAGATTTCAAAAAGACACGAACGAAGTGAGTGGAACAAAGTGAGCGTATTTTCAAAATCAAGAGATTTTGTAAATTTTTAAAATTACTCGTAAATTTTTTGATATTGGGAAAGATGGAATTTATTTTTTACTTTATTTATTTTTTTTGAATATATTCTGCTATGTGTTCCAAAGCATCAACTATTCTTGGTCCGGTTCTTCCCGCAATATCCTGGTTAATGTTAATACTATTATGGGAAACCCGTAATGCCTGAACTGCCTGTTTTGAGGATATTGTTTTAAATTTAGCATATTCTTTTTTTTCTCATTATCTTCACATTTATCATTTATTTTTTCCCCCATTTTAAGAAAATTATTAATGCGATGATTAAAATTACAGAAATTACAGTTAAATTTAGGGGCGAAAGCAAATTATCATAAGCAGAGGTATTCTTTTTTGTTTCATTGTGTGTTTCATTATACATCTCATTTTCAAACACAGCATCTTTTTTAACAGCGACCGAAATTACCTCTGACGAGATGTATCCTTCTTTTTCTGTTTTAAGTGTTAATGAGATTGTCGTAACATTATACTCAATCTTTCCGTCAGCATCGGTTGTATGCCCAATACCGTTAATTGTAACTTTTGCATTCAGAACCGGATTTTTGTTTTCATTTGTTACTGTAATTGTAATTGTTTCACCCTGCTTCACTTTTTCAGGAACCTCAATATTTAACTTTCCTATTGCTTGGACATCAAATGAAATACTTGAACCCTTGTAGTTCTCCAAGGATGCAAATGATTCTAAACCTGCCTGCATCGTTTTAATTGTCGTTTTAACAATTCCGTTTGCGTCTGTCATTAATGTTTTCCCGTAAACTTCAACCTTTGCATCCTTTACAAGACTTCCATCCTTTGTTGTTACCTTAAATTTAAATTCGTCACCATATTTTTCACCGCTTATTTTAGTAATATTCAAAGTTCCCACATAAACATTAATTGTCTTTGTCCAATTTTTAAAGTCTGATTTTGAAATTGTTATTTCTGCACTTCCATAATCAGGAATTGTTAATGTTGTCGCTCCATTTTCATCTAATTTAAATTTCCTCGTTTTATTTTTAACATTTATGGTTATTTCGGCATCCTTAAAATTTCCCCCCAAATTTATGGTTTGTTTCAGACCAAAAATTTCCGAAAAGTTAAAAATTTCCGGTGGGAAAGACATTTTTTCCATATTCACGGGTTTGTTTTCACCATCTATATAAACATATTTAACGAGTGATGTTCCGCCTCTGCCATAATTTCCGCCTACTCCTGAATTTCCTGGTGTGTCATTAGAAATTTTTTCAGAAAATTTTTCCTTGCATATACCGTTTTCGCAATAACTGCTAATACATTCTTTATCAAATACACAACTCTCGGAATTTAATTTAAAACATATATGAATTGAAAAATCACAGTTTCCCGATGTGCAGTCATTATTATTTAAACAATATTTGGGAATGTGGTTATACTGGTGTGAAATGAACATTCCCATAACACTTTCAAGTGCATCAGTTATTCTTGGAGAATCTCTTGCGATAATATCTTCAGCAATTTTATAAACATCATTATTTTTTACTGCCTTTAAATTTTTAAATTTATAACTAAAAAAGATATCATTATAAACATCGTGCGAATTCCCAACGGGAGCGATTATAATGTCTGGATCCCTTGTAATAAGTGTCTCAGCAGAAACTGGTTGCCATCTATAGACATCAGAATAAACATTTGTCCCGCCTGCTGTTTCAATTATACTCTGTATAAAGGTCTCTCTTCCAGTCACCCATAAAGGATCTGTCCACGCAATTTGTGCTACTGTCGGAGATGAGAATATCAGTTCGCTCTTTATTTTTTTTATTTTTTCTATCCTTTCTTCCATACTGGTTATTAAATTTTCACCGTCATGCGCCTTTCCAAGATATTTGGCAATTGTTCTTATTTTATAATATATGCCGTCTATAGTAGCAGAGGTGTTGATTACAACAACGGTAATATTTGCGTTCCGTAATAACACAATATCATCAGGATCTGTTAAATCATGAGCAAAAACCAAATCCGGATCTAAGAAAACAATTGTTTCAATACTTGGAGTCGTATAACCGCCGATTTTTGTTTTACTTTTTGCGCCTTCCGGATAATTACAAAATATTGTAACTCCTATAAGTTTATCCTGTCCGTTTATAGCATAAATTGTTTCAGTTATTGACGGGGCTAATGAAACAGTCCTTTCATAAGATGTATCTGTTGTGTTTTCTGCTGATGAAATTTGGATAAAAGCAATTGCAAACAAAATAAACAAAATTCCATATAAATACAAAATTTTTCTCATTTTATATTTATTTCATATTTTCTAAATTTTTATATTTATGATAATCCTATTTTTTCAATCAATTTTAAAATTTCAAATAAATTTATATGCTCTTTTCTGATACATTTTTCAGAAGATTCAGAATTATTTTTTTCAGATAAATATTCTAATCCATATACAATATCAAATATGTCAGTTAAATTATTATTATCAAAATCACCTTCCATACACCAGTTATAAACAGGCATAATCCCTCCGGTTGTTACGTTAAAGCCTAAAATATCTTTATCTCTTGCACAATAATGCCCGGATGAGGAATCGCAGAAGTCATTTGATGTTCCTCCGGGACCCATTCCAACAGACATAGAAGTCCAGTTTGTTTCATTTTCTTTGATTAGATTAAAATTCCAATACCAGCTCCAATCAGATGGCGAGCAGTTTCCATTGATGCACTTCAGAAGAAATCCCCAGGACAGGCCTGTTGTTCCACT
>MNZY01000243.1 GCA_001873845.1 Candidatus Altarchaeum sp. CG2_30_32_3053
GAGATATCTTTCTTACACTCCAACCTTTTTCTTTGTGTAACTCTCGTGCCTTTATTCTCTTTTTAATTAGTGTTCATCTATAAACTCGTAATTTTACTGAAAATCTGTAAGATTTTCAATCTTTAAAAATCTGTAAGATTTTTAAATTGTCAAAAACATAATAATTTACCTTGAAAAAGTTAAAATTTTTTCAAAATTTTATACTTTATAGATGGACACTAATTAATAATATATGAATTTGAAATGAATTAAATTATTTATGAATTGAAATGAATTAAATTATTTATGAATTTGAAATGAATTTGAAACAAATTTAACATGAAAAAAGTAATAATCATCCTTTCAGGGGGACTTGACTCCTGCGTTGCAGCAGGTTATGCAAGGACTGAGGGTTATAAATTACATAGTTTGTTTTTTGATTACGGACAAAAACCGCTGGAAAACGAGAAAAATGCAGCAAAAGAAATTTCAAAATTTTTAAATGCAAAATTTGAGGTCATAAATCTTGAATGGATGAAAAATTTAAAATCCGGCTTAATGTCGGGAAATATTCCGAAGGTTAAATTTAGCGATTTGGATGACAGGGAAAAAGCAACACAGTCCGCATCTCGGGTTTGGGTTCCTGCCCGTAACCTGGTTTTTTGTTCCATCGCCGCGGGTTTTGCCGAAAGTGAAAATGCAGAAGCAATATTTACCGGCTTTGATAAAGAGGAAGCAGAGACATTTCCAGATAACAGCAGGGACTTTGTTAAAAATTTTAATGATCTGTTAAATTTTGCCGTTTTACAAGAGAAAAAACCAAAAATTATTGCACCTTTAATTGATATGAATAAAGATGAAATTGTAAAACTTGGGGAAAAAATTAATGCACCGATGCATCTTTCGTATAGTTGTTATTCAGGTGCAGATAATTCTAACATTCATTGTGGAGAATGTGAATCATGTTTAAGGAGAAAAAGATCTTTTAAATTGGCAAATGTAAAAGATATGACAAAATATTTAAAGTAAATATAAATTTATTTTAAGTAACCACAAAAACACTAAAAATGAACATTTGTGAATTTGATTTTGAAAAATTTGGACTTATAGAGGTTTGTAATGTATGTGGCAAACCACTTTTAAAAGGACAAAAATTTGGCAGATGGAAATAATTATCTTATCTATAATTTAAGTACAAATGGAAAATTTTAACCTTGATTGTGAAAAATTTGAGGAAAAATGTGTGAAATTTATTAATGATTATGTGAAACAGAATAAAATAAAATGTATTGTCCTGGGTGTCTCTGGAGGTATTGATTCTGCTGTCTGTGCGTATTTGCTTGCAAAAGCAGATATCAGAAAAATTTTTGTCATAATGCCAATTAAAGGAATAACTCCTGATAATGATATAGAAGATGCAAAGGAAATTTCAAACATTTTAAACGCAGAAACAATTTGCATAGAAATAAATCCCCTTGTTGAGAAATTTACAAAAATTTTAAATTTTGATGAAAAGCACGACAAAAAGGCGATTGGAAATTTAACTGCGCGGGTCAGGATGAGCATTCTTTATGCTGTTGCCAATAAAAACAGCGGAATTGTCTGCGGGACCGGGGACAAATCAGAAATTTTGATCGGATATTTCACAAAATACGGAGACGGCGGATGCGATATACTGCCAATAGCTGGCCTTTACAAAACACAGGTTAAAATTTTGGCAAAACATTTAGGAATTTCTGAAAAGATAACTGCAAAGAAATCATCTCCGCGCCTGTGGAAAAATCAGAAAGCAAGAGATGAAATAGGGATGGACTATGATAAAACAGACAAAATTTTAATGATGAGAGAAAAAGGAATGAATGCAGACAAAATTTCTGAGAAAACAGGGATTTCAATTGAAAATGTTGAAAAAATTTTTGAAATGAATAAAGCAGGTCAGCATAAGAGAAATTTACCTGTGGGTTTTAAATTTTTCTGAAAATGTGTAATGGAGCAGTTATATTTATTTCTCACCGGAGTTTTGGTGCTGACCCACTAAAATTGGGATAATTATATATTTGTTTTTTACTATTATTTTTATAAGTTATAGGACTTACTTATATTATTTTGTAAATGAACATAAAAAGTCAAGAATTCATATTTGTTTTGTGTATGTCCTGTAATGTTTAAAATTAAATTTATAATATTCAATTTTAATTTTTAAGCAGATTTTTAAAAAATATATCACAAATTAATTATCCCAACTTAAAGGGATGAGTACCAAATTTGGTGCTGACCAGCTAAAATTGGAGTAATTATATATTTGTT
>MNZY01000128.1 GCA_001873845.1 Candidatus Altarchaeum sp. CG2_30_32_3053
TTTTTTCATTCTGTATGTATGGTTTTCCATATGGGACATTCTTTACCTTCCTTAAAATCCTCCAACCTCCACTATATGTATAATCGGTTTCGTGTTTTGTGTTCACATATTCTATTGTATCCTTTATAGTCATGCCTTTTCCAGATATTTCTTCAATCACATTATCTCATTCTTTGTAATCCAATTTTGCTTTTGGCCCACCATCAAATTGAAGTATAGTCATTTTATATTTGTATTAGTTGAATTTCCAAAGCAAAACACTATGTCTAACTCTACGATAAAATAACTGATACAGAAATAAAAGATAAAAGCCCCAGAAGGGAATTGAACCCTTGACCTACTACTTACGAGGCAGTCGCTCTACCCCTGAGCTACTGAGGCAACAAAACAAAGTAAAAATTTTTAGATTGTCATTAAATTAGGAATTTAAGATAAATTTTGAATGAAATCCTAATTTTATATAATTATGAAATTTAAATATGAAATTTAAAATTTCAAAATGCTTTCCAACATTAAAAACAGAATTCTGACAGAACTGAAAAAATTTGACGAAAACGCATCGTGTGAATTTTCAGAACATTGTGATTTGACTTCAACAATTGTATTCCAACTGGCAAAGAGGCAAAATAAAAATCCTAAAAATATTGCAGAAGAAATAGCCCATAAAATTTCAAATTCAGATTTAAAAGACGATGTTGAAGTTAAAGCAGTTAATAGTTATTTAAACTTCTACCTAACAAATAAATTTTACTCTGAAATTTTGCCTAAAATTCCGGATTTTAAATTTGAGAAACGGGAAAAGATCATTTTAGAACATACATCTATAAATCCGTCTGGCCCCATTCACATAGGAAGGATAAGAAATGCAATAATTGGAGATTGTATAGGCCGGCTTTTAAAATTTTGCAATTATGAAACCGAAACACATTATTATGTAAATGATATGGGAAAACAGATTGCGATAATTGCGTTGGCACGACAGAAAAATTTAAAGAATGACCTGATAGAGTTGTCTGACTTCATCAAAAATTTTGTCAGGAACGACTATGAAATTTTACCATATTATCTTACTGGAAAAGAATATTACGAAACCAGTGAGAAATTCAAAAGCCAGGTTGATGAAACAATAAGAAAAGCAGAATCAGGAGACAAACAGGCAATAAATTTAATGAAAGAAACGGCAAAATTTTGCCTTGAAGGACAAAAGCAGGCACTGGAAAATCTTGATATTAAATTTGATAAATTTGATTACGAGAGCGAATTTGTTGAAAATGGAAAAGTGACTGAGGTTATAAACCATTTATGCCCAGACAGGAAAGATAATGAGCTAGCAGAAATAAATCTGGATGATTACGGAATTAAAAGAGAAAAAGGTAATATTGTAATTGCGAGAAGCGACGGAACATCGGTCTATCTGGCAAGGGATATTGCTTATCATTTATATAAAATAAATTTAATAACTAGTGGAAAGGGAAAAATTTTAAATGTGCTTGGCGAAGATCATAAACAGGAATTTCTAGAATTAAAAACAATCTTGGAGAAAAATTTTGATGCAAATATTAATACAAAAATAGAACTTAACGCAATATTCTTTTCATTTGTTAATTTTGAGGGCAAGAAATTTTCAACGAGGAAGGGAAATATTATTACTATAGATGAATTAATCAACGATGCAACAGAAAAGGCTATGAATATAATGCTTGAAAAAGGCATTGCAACAGAGGGCTATGAAGATATAGGAATCGGTGGAATAAAATATGCATTGCTTAAAATAGACCCGCAAAAGCAGATAAATTTTAAATTAGAGGATGCGTTAAATTTTGAAGGTGATACGGCATGCTACATTCAATACGCTTATGCAAGGATATGCAGGATAATTGAAAAGAGCAATATGAGCGAGGAAGAAATAAGGAAATTTAATGTCTCATATCAGAATGTTGATGAGGCAGAGTTAAATTTGACGAGAAACTTAATTAAATTTTACGACATTGCTGAAAAAGCAGGCAGTGAATTAAAACCAAATATAATAGCATCTTATATTTATAGTCTGGCGACATTGTTCAGCAAATTTTATGATAGATGTCCCGTGCTGAATGCAGAGGAAGATGTTAAGAAGCGAAGATTGTTGCTAATTATTTTAACAAAATTTGTTTTAAAAAACGGATTAAATTTACTTGGTATTAAAACGATTGAAAGGATGTAAGATGTTGAAATTTGTCTGGTTTTTTGGTACTCATCCCTTTAAATTAACCTCATTTGTGATATATTTTTTAAAATATCCTTAAAAAATTCTATTTTTATTTCTATTTATAGTCATTTTGACATCTTTTGATAATATTGTTTTTATCCATATATTTATTCTTTAAATTATAATATGTAATATTGATGTTCAAAATAAATAATCAAAAAGTTGAAATTTTCACTATAATTTGTGATAAGTTTGTTTTAATTTAAAGAGACAAGGATGTTTAGACATTTAAAAAACCATGTGTTTTTAAAATGATTGAAGCAATAAAAGAGATTGGAGAATATGCACTTAAAGGCAAAGAATTATGCCTGGATAATTTCATCAATAATTTTTGCATAAAATTAAGTGATGAAAAACCGGTTAAGAAAAATAAAAAAATTCAGCAACGTGTTGTATTTTTCTTAAATTTTGATATAGATACTAAAAAAATAAAAATCGATTCAGAGCAAGTAAATTGTGAAAATGCAAATGGTGATTCTGGAAAAGCGTATCTGTGGGTAGGTAATTCCAAAGGAACTAAACCGCAAATAAATATAACAAGCGACAAACTTGATAATATTCTTACAAAAACTTTGCCATTGATTAAGTACAAAATAAAGGAGGAATTCAAAAAAAATATTGCGGAAGTTGTAAATTTGTTTTTTGATAAATCAAATAAAAAAGAATATAGCATTAAACCAGAAACATTTGAGTTCTTTGATAAAAAATTAGAAGAGATAAAAGAAGATGCTAACCAGATCAAGGATAAATTAAAAGAGATAAACACAAAAAAAGAATCTGAAGAACATATTAAAGAATTAAAAAAATTGTGGGAAGATGGAACTGGCGGTACGCTAAAGTTGGATGGCAAAGGTGATTTAGAAAAAGTAAAACAAATAATAGAGGGTAGATGTGATGAGTTGCTAAATGGGATTGAATACAAATTAAAAGAAAAATATAAAAAGAATAATAGTATAAGTATAAAAATTTTGGTAGAAGATTTACTTAAATCAAAAGGTTTATATTCCGGTGAAATTTCTCTTTACACAATTAAAATAAATGACAAACTTGTCTGCCAAACTAAAGAATACAAAGATATGCTTTACTATGAAAAAATAGGTTGTCTTTTTGATGAAACAAATAAAAGATATAAAAAAAATTTTAATTCACAAGGAATCTGTTCAATTTGTAGTGATGACGCAATTACAAAAAAGCAAACTGACATTGACACAAAAAAAATAATAATTTCGAAGCAGCGTGATGACGCAATTACAAAAAAGCAAACTACAAGCAACACAACTAATTTAGAATATAAATTCTATATGACTGATAAGGTTGGTTTTTCTTTTGGTTTGGATAAAACATTTAAAAAGAATCTTAATCTTTGTAAGGATTGCTATCAGCATTTGATGATCGGGGAACGATTTATTCAAGATAACTTAAAAACACAGATAGGTGAATTAAATGTTTATATTATTCCTCACTTTGCTTTAAAGGATTCCTCGTTAGATATTGCTGATTTTTCAAAATATGTGTCATATTATACTGATTCTATCACAACCTTAAAAAACATTGAAGATTTAGAGTATAATTTAAAAAGATATGCAAAATACGAGGAAAATAATTTTGTTATCAATTATTTATTTTATCAAAAGTCAAAAAGTGAGTTTAAAGTGTTGAAACTTATAAAAGACATACCTCCAACGAGATTAAATATTATTAGAGAAAAAGAGGATGAAATAAGCAACTTGGTTGATGAAAAATACCTACGAGAAAATAAATTCAAAATAGATCTAAAAAGTATATGGGGCAGCATCCCATTAAAGCAAGAAAAAGGAAAAAAAACTTATCGAGGCACATCAAGATATCTTGATGTTCTTGATGCAATATTCTTAAATGGAATAATTGATTATAACTCATTGATAAATCAATTTACAGAAGTTATAAGAATTATAAGATTTGAAAGGGAAGGTTACAATATACGGACTAAAGAAAACTTCACAAAGAAAATTTTGTCGCTAAACTTTCTATTATTGTTCTTTAAAAAATTAAATATATTAAACAGCACAAATAAATATACGATAAACAGCACAAATAAAATGGAAAATTTAAATAACTACAAAACAGATGAAATAAAGGACTTAATTCCGCAGGAGATTTTGAATTACTGGGAAAATATAGAAATATATGGAGATAACTGTAAAAAGGCGTTATTTCTTTTAGGGCGTCTAATTGGCGAAATTGGATATGCTCAAGATAATAAAGATATAAAAAACAGACCTGTTCTAAACAAAATTACCTTTCAGGGCATGGATGTTGAGAAATTAAAACGGCTTTCAAATGATGTCTTTGAGAAACTAATACAATATGATATACTAAAATACAACGAACCGGTACATTCTGCATTCAAAAATCTTTTTGAAGAACATATCAACAACTGGAACTTATCAAATCAAGAAAATGTGTTCTATATTTTGTCAGGATACGCATTTTCAGGTTATATTGGCTTTCAAAGATACAAAAAAAGAATTGAAGATGGGTTAAAGAAAAAACAAGAAGAAATTCAAGAAGCAAAAAAAGCCGGTAAAGATGTTACTGAACGGGAAAAACTATTAGAAGAAGCAAATAGAATGTTTAATAGTAAAGAAAAAGATTCTTATAAAAAAACTGAAGAAATTTTAAAAAATATAACAATAAATAATATGGAGGTTAAATAAAATGACTGAAGAAACACAAACCAAAATGGAAAATAAGGTAGAAACGATAGAAACCATTAAAAACAACAGTGAGGTGTTGTTTTTATATGACGCAAAAATGTGCAATCCAAATGGAGACCCTGATGATGAAAACAAACCAAGAATGGATTACATCAGAAATATAAATTTAGTCTCTGATGTGCGATTGAAGAGATATATTAGAGATTACTTGATGGAACATAAGAAGCAAGAAATTTTTGTATGCAAGATTGAGGACAAAACAGTAGATGCCACAGGTAGATTAAAGAAATTGATAGAAGATAATAAAACAGAAATAGAGAACAATGAAGAGCTAAAAGATTTATTTGGCGAGGGTAAAAAACCAAACGAAAAAAATTTATATAATCATTTACCTTGGCTCCTATCGAAATTAATAGATGTCCGTTTTTTTGGTGCTACTATGCCTCTAAAAAGTGAAACAGGAAAAGGATCACAAATAACTTTTACTGGACCTGTGCAGTTTAACTGGGGGCACTCATTAAATAAAAGTAATGGCCCAATAGAATCAAATACTATCACTTCTATCTTTGCAGGGGCTGGAGAAAAATACGGCACAATGGGTAAAGATTACAGGGTAGCATACTCTCTAATAGGATTTCATGGAATAATCAGTGCAAAAAGGGCAGAGCATACGAAACTTACTGATAAAGACATTGATTTATTTGACGATGCGATGATAAATGCAATACCTATGGAAGCAACAACAAGAAGTAAAACAGGGCAAGAACCATCGCTTTACATTAGAGTTGAATATAATTCAGGGGATTTCTTTTGTAGCGATTTTAGGAGATATGTGAAAATAAAAGACAAGAAGGGCAATGATATTTTATGGGACGACTCTGCAAAGTTAATATCTATAGCCGATTATACAATAGATTTATCTGAACTATCAACGAAGTTAAAGGATATTAAAGACAAAATAGAGAAAATACATTTCTGGAAACATATGGATTTAGAAATCTCTGGTTTTGATGAATTGTTGAAAGGGAATGAGTGGAAAGTGAATGGAAAAACAATAACTATTATAAAACTACCTAAACCAAAAGAAGAAAAATAAAAAGATGCCTAACAACAATCTTAATCCGGACAAAGTTTTGATATTTGATCTGAAGGGACCGATAGCACATTTTAGGAAGTACTATACAAATTCTTCTTCTTTAAGCTATTTGTTCCCGTCAAGGGCAGTAATTACTGGATTGATTGCTGGGTTGTTAGGCATACCTAATGAAAAGAGTAAAGATGTTGGGAAAAGATATTACGAGCAGTTTTCTGATAAGAATTGTTTAATTGCAGTTTCTATAAGAACTGCCATGAGGCGAATGATGCAAAGTGTGAATTACATACGAACAAAATCCCTATCCGAACTTGATGGAAGTGCGGGAGGTACTCAAATTCCATTAGAAATTTTACTCCCAGAAAATGGAGGAGAAATAGTGTACAGAATTTATTTCTGGCATAAAGAAGAAGAAAAGATATATTTAAAATTAAAAGAGCGATTAGAAAACCAATGTTTCGTATATCCTCCATATATGGGCATAACAGAATTTCTGGCGTCAATTGAATATGTTGATGAAGGAAAACTAAAACAAATAGAAAATGGGCGGGAAATTTTATTAGAAGTTTCTTGTAAAATAAATGATGTTGAACCTGTTTTTAAAAAAAATATGGAGCAGTGTTTTGTTCCCGAAAAAATGCCAACAGGATTTTCAAATGATAGAACCCCAACACCCCATCGTAATTATCTTGTTATATCAAAGGGGAAAGGTATAAGCGTCAAAATAAAAGATGGTTCAAATTGTTATTCTGTGGAATATCTTGAAAAGGGATGCACTCAAATTGAAAATATAATGCCATTATGATGAGGTTTTGTTCACATTCAGAGCCAAAGGAAATTTTATTAAAGGATCATTTGCAAAGCGTTGGAAACAAAAGTAGAGAAATAATAATTTCAAAAAAATTTAATGAAGAAATAAATAAAGAATATATTGCAGATGTTTCTTATCTTATTGGCATTTCGCATGATTTTGGAAAATATACAACCTTTTTTCAAGAAAAATTAAAACAACAAATGGAAAAAGGAGATCCTTTAACATTTCATGGACTGATATCGGCTTTATTTACATTTGAAGTTCTAAAAGAATACATAAAAACAAAAAAACTTGATGATAAGAAACCTTATAAATTTCTGCCTTTGTTTGGGTACTTTGTGGTTAAACACCATCATGGTGATTTGAAAGCGATTGAAGATGATGTAAAAGAATCTCAACTATTTGAACAATTTAAAAAGATTCCCGAACAATTACAGGATATTGATCGTAACATAGACCAAATAAAAAAGGAATATAACGAGTTATTTCAAGATTATGATATACCAGTTGAGGATATATATAATCGTTTTTTAGATAAATATAAAGAAAACATAAATTCTTCTTCCGATATTGAAGATGCAATTGAAGAGATAAATAAACAGGAATATTTTTGTTTTCATAAAGATATAACAAACATAACATATTATCTACTCGCTTTGCTTCTTTATTCTGTTTTAATTGATTCAGACAAAAAACATGCTGGAGGTGTAAGAGAAATATATCGGAAAGAATTGCCATTAGATTTAGTTGAGAAATACTTAAGAAAACCTGAATTTAAAGCTAATAATACGAGCAAGATAAATGACATACGGGATGAAATAAGAAAGTTAGTAATCAAAAAAACAACATCAATTCCTATTGACGATAAGATTTTTACTATAACTGCCCCAACAGGCACAGGAAAGACCTTAACTTCGCTGTCAGCGGCGTTGATTTTGAGAAAAAGAATTACGGAAGAATTAAAACTTGAACACGAACCGAGAATAATATATTCTTTGCCTTTTACAAGCATTATTGATCAAAATTATAATGTTTTTGATGATGTGTTGCAATCGGGTCAAATCAGTGATTTTAAAGAAAATGATGGACTGTATATTTTAAAACATCATCATCTCTCAGAGATATTTTATAAAACAAAAGATATTGATAAAGAAGATGACATTGAAGAAAGTTTAGCCCTTATTGAATCATGGGAATCTGAAATAATTATTACAACATTCATACAATTGTTCTACACATTAATAGGATATAAAAATCGCAGTTTAAAGAAGTTCCACAATATTGTGAATTCCATCATACTCTTAGATGAAGTTCAAAATATTCCAATAAAATACTGGCCTGTTGTCAGAGAAATTCTGATAGCAATGTCTAATTATTTCAATTGCAGAGTTATACTAATAACTGCAACGAAACCATTAATTTTTGAAGAAGATGAGTGTACAGAACTTCTTGACAATCACGAAAAATACTTTAAAAGTGATGAATTAAACCGTGTTGTTTTGAATATAGATTCACGAAAAAAGAGAATACAAGAGTTTTGTAATGACCTAAATGATTGGTCAAAAAATTCATACCTCTTTGTGTTTAACACAATACAATCTTCATTGGATTTTTACGGTCATATCAAAAAGAAAATACAAACGTTAGAGCTAATTTTTAAGGTGTGTTATTTATCCACAAACATTATTCCAAAAGAAAGGAGAGGCAGAATTGAGCTAATAAAAAAAGCGTTGGATGATGGAGAGAAGATTATTATTGTTTCAACACAACTTATTGAGGCAGGAGTGGATATAGATTGTGATTGTGTTTATCGGGATATTGGACCTTTAGATTCTATTATACAGGTTGCTGGGAGATGTAACAGAAATAAGCGGTTTGAAGTGTCAGATATGTATATTCTAAATTTGATTAAAGAAGATGAAGGATCATTTACAAAAATATATGATGATTTGTTGATAAAGATAACAAATGATATATTAAACAAATATGTTAGTAATAAAGTTAATGAAAAAGAGTTTTTAAAGTTAATTAATATGTATTTTCAGGAAACAAAAAAGCAATCTTATTTGGAAAAAAGGATAATCGACTCTTTATATAAACTATATTTTTATGACAAAGATTTTTCAAGTAAAAGAACTCCGATATCTGAATTTAAACTTATAAAAGAAGAACACAAACAAGATATTTTTGTAGAACTTGATGAAGAAGCAATTAAACTTCGAGAAAGTTATGAAAACTTAAAAGAAATTAAAGACGGCAAAAAAAGGCGAACAGAATGGCTTAAGCTAAAACAGAAATTCTATAATTATGTTATTTCTATATGGAGCCGTGATGAAATAAAGAATCTTCCTTTTTTAATTAAAGATCAAATGTTATACCTATCAAATAAAGATTTAAAAGATTGGTACAAACCGGACATTGGTTTTGACCCTTCACCAGATGCGTCTTTTAACTCCAGATATTTTTAAGCCCTAATCTTATCACTACATCTTACAAAATACAAAAAACCATTTATTATCAGACATTCTGACGACTTCTAATAAATTTAATAATAATTATGATGAAAATCACCGGCGTAATGGTGCAATATTATA
>MNZY01000228.1:0-9193 GCA_001873845.1 Candidatus Altarchaeum sp. CG2_30_32_3053
TTAAAATAAAGTATTTGTTTCAATTGGTTTAGATATTTAATTTGGTCAAAATTTAATTTAGCCGATAGTCATGAAATACTGAAACCGTTGGTTTCAATCTTTAAAAAATCATGGTATTTTTTAAATACTAAAAACTGCAAGTTTTCAATCTTTAAAAATTTACGAAATTTTTAAATGTGAGCGAAGCGAACTTATCTTCAACTCTCATTGTAACTGCTGCATATTACTATGCTCCCTAATCAACCAGTTGCCCTTATCCCTCACGGAACAAGCTCATCAATTTATTGATTGGTGATTGACTCTTTTAAACATATCCTGTATTTTCATCTTTTTTATTCTGGTTTAAATTTTCCTGTTCAATAATTATGTTCCTGTCAATTTTCTTTTCGTTAAAAAACATAAAGTCCTGCCTCAGTAATCTGACAAAAATTTTATCAGGAAGAATCTCCAATGCAATTACTCCTTCTCTTTCTAACTTTTTTATTTCTTTTTGCACTACATCCTTTCTCATTCCGAATTCATTTACAATTTCATCAGTGGTTATCGGATACCTTTTCATTAAAATTTTTATAATTAGTTCCTGTAATTTGTTAAAGACCCCTTTCATTTTACCGAAGGCAGTTCAAATTTTGGCTTAAATTTTAAATTATTTTTTTAAATTATTTGTTTTTTATTCCATTATTTTTATTCCATTATTTTTATTCCATTATTTTTATTCCATTCTAATTTTATTTTATGAAATCTGTATCCATAATCTCTGATTTAGAGGACTTTTATGTTGTGCAAATTTTTGGAAAAATTTTTGAGCGTTGCAAGAAACACATAAACACTTTTAATGTTCGGGTTAAAAATTTCTCAATCATAGAAGCGTGCTTTAAAATTTATTCCCTTTCAGGTTTAAAAGATGTGGTTTTTGTATGTGTTGTTGACCCAGGTGTTGGAACCAAAAGAAAGATAAAGATAATAAAAACAAAGAAAAATTTTTTCATTGGTCCAGACAATGGAATTTTTTCTTTAATTGATGAAAATTTAATTGAGAAAATTATTGAAGTAAGTAATGAACAATTTTCGCCTTCACCAACATTTCATGGAAGGGATATTTTTGCTGTAATTGCGGGAAAAATTTTAAATGGACATAAGATTGAAAGTTTTGGAAAAGAAGTTAAGGAAATTAAACGCGTTGATTTGAAAAACAAAATTTTATATATTGATGAATTTGGAGACATAATTACCGCTATAAACAACAAAAAAATTATGGCAAAATTTGGAGAAATTTTAAAAGTAAAAATTATGTGCAAGGATAAAAAAGTAAAAATTATTGAGTCAAAATTTGTAAGAACTTATGCCGATGAAAAGGAAAAATTTGTTATTTATAAAGGAAGTTCAGGATTCTTGGAAATTGCAAAATTTAAAGATAACGCAGCAAAAATTTTAAATGTGAAAATTGGGGATGGAATTAAAATTTTGGATTAATGTGTTATTAAAGTTTCCTCTGTAAAGACATAAAATTTTTATGCTTTTAATAATTAAATTATTTCATAATAGTTTATTGATGAATCATTAACTTTTATCAACAATTTTCATCTCCAAAATTCTATCCACCCTAAACATTCTATCCTCTTTTCTCTTGAAACAATACCCTTCTACTCCATCAAATTTCCTCCCTAAATATTCCTTCTTTCCAACAGCATAAGGCTTGATTATGCGGCGGGATTTTTCGTCGTTTGCCTTTAAATATGTCATTTCTAAATATAATTTTTCCTTTATCGCTTTCTTGATCATTTTAATTTTTCCTTCCATTGACATTTCATTTTCAGATAATTTGTACTGATATGATGTCATAAATTTAACAATTCTCCAATCCATAAATATGTGTCCCTTTTTAATTGGTTTTGTTAAAGAAATGCCTTCAAGCGTTCTGCACCTGCTCAACGCGACATAAATTTGTCCCGGCGCAAATGCTGCCCTTCGTAAATCAACAACCACTTTGTCAAATGTCTTTCCCTGGCTTTTATGTATTGTAATCGCCCATGCAAGCTTTAAAGGATATTGCACAAATTTTCCCAATATTTCTGTGGCGATGGTCTTTTTTTCATTGTCATAATAAAAATGAAAAATTTCCCATTTGTGAGGAACGACATCAACGAGATTTCCATTTGAAAGTTTAACAAAGATAACATCTCTATCATTTTCTCCATCATATCCAAATTTTTTAATTTTTCCAATACTTCCATTGACCCATCTTCCATTGGCCTCGTTATTCAATAGCATAACCTGCGCCCCAACAGAAATTTTTAAGTCAACATCAGCAGGATATGATTCCTTATCAAAGTCCCCGGAAATTCTCGCGCTATAAGTGTAAATTTTTTCGTTCAAATTTTCAAGTTTATCTTCATTAATTTCATAAGCTAGCTTATTTACAGTCGTTAAATGAACTGCATAAATGTCTTTATTATCTTTATCGTTATTCTTATTATCTTTCTTGTCTTTTCTGCCTTTAGCATATTCATCATCCTTTTTACCTTTATTGTCTCCTTTATCTTTTCTGCCTTTAGCATATTCATCATCCTTTCTGCTTTTATCATCTCCTTTATCTTTTATGCCTTTATCATTTTCATCATCCTTTCTGCCTTTCTCGTCTCCTTTATCTTTTATGCCTTTATCATATTCATCATCCTTTCTATCGTCATTATCTTCATCATCCCTTTTTCTTATATCCTTACCTTCATCATATTCCTT
This sequence comes from Candidatus Altarchaeum sp. CG2_30_32_3053, assembly GCA_001873845.1. GTDB lineage: Archaea > Altiarchaeota > Altiarchaeia > Altiarchaeales > Altiarchaeaceae > Altiarchaeum > Altiarchaeum hamiconexum. The sequence goes on from MNZY01000228.1 coordinate 2,740, forward strand.
AACTCTCGCATTTAAAATTTCTAAGTTATCATTGGTTACTGTATTATTTCTTATCGCATTCAACGATTTAATAAATTTCTCATCTTTTTGCCTGTAAATTTTTTCCAATTCTATAAATTCCATACAAAAATTTTTGTCTTTAAACACATTTGCGCTGAATAAATATGGGCTTTCATAATGTTTCTTAAAAATTTCTCTTTCCTCTGATTTAACAACCGGAGGTAATTGGTATAAGTCGCCAAAGAAAAGCATCTGCAAATTTCCAAAAGGTCTTTTTGAATTCCTATACAATCTTAAAAAATTATCCACGCAATCTAACAAATCAGCCCTGACCATTGAGATTTCATCAATAATAATTGCATCTAATTTCCCATAAACTTCATCACGATCATTTATTTCATATCTTTTTTTATATTTTTCTTTTTCATAGTCCTCTTCAATTTTTTCTATCGTAATGTTCGGTTTGAATCTAAAAAAGGAATGAATTGTTTCTCCTGAAATATTAACTGCTGCAACTCCTGTTGGCGCTAAAACAACTATATTCTTTCTTGTTATATCTCTAAAATAACTTAAAAGTGTTGATTTTCCAGTCCCTGCCTTTCCCGTAATAAATATATTTTTCTTTGTGTTTTCCATTAAATCAATACCTTTTTTAAATTGCTCGTTAAGTTCTATTTCCATTCTTTAAAAATTTTGAGAATGTATAATTTTATTAATAATTTTTTTGCTCCATTTCCTTTAAAATTTCCCGATTGCCATAAGGTGAATCCTTGACTGTATTTTTATTATGTTTCTTCTGGATCAATAAACAATATGTTTCTCTTAACCAAATATATTCTCTCCGCTCTGCTTATTTTTATGTCCTCTATTTCTTCATTATCTTTGAATTTTTCCAATAGCAGTAGCTCCGAATGAAATGTTTTCATTTCTTCATTAACAAATTTTGATATTTTAAGATTATGTTTAAGCTTATGGTTAGCCGTGACAATGCGTGGTTTAACTTTTCAGCAGTAATAATATTGATATTGCTTACCATTGATTTCCACCGCAACAAAATAATTTTCAATAACATTTTCAATAACATTTTAATAATATCTTCATTACCATCAACACAATTGTTTATTAAATTTTGGTTTTGTGGAAATTTATCTAAATTAAGGATTTTAATGATCATGATTGCTAAATAATTTTTAACCCACCAGCACGATGAAATTGTTGTTTCTGTTTACCTTTAATTCACCCATAATTTTTTGCAAATGATTCTTTAAACTAACCTTCATTCTGTAAGTTAAAAAATTTATATTTAATATTTTTAAATTATTATTAACTTACTAACAAATATGCTCAACCTTGCGCCTAAATTCACAAACAACAAATATATTTGCTATTAAAAGGAAAATAAATCTTTTTAAAAATTTTTGAAATTTTGTTTAACTTTAAGATATCAAAACAATAATGACAAGAAAGTGAAGCGTTTGGATTGTCATATTTCAGTGATTTTTAACTTACACTTTTAAAGGTAAAACTTAAGTTACTGATTGCAATTTTAATCTTTCCATCGTGCTAATGAGTTATGATTAATAAAAATTTATTTTTTGGAAATTGCATTTAAACATTTTTCAACATATTTATCCTGATTTTTATATTTATTTATGATCGTAATTATTTTTATTATATTTGTTTACAATCTTAATTTATTATAATTTATTTAAAATTAAATTTTTAACAAAAATATTAAAAAACTATCTAAAATGACAAAAACAACCAAAAATACGGGAAAAAATAAAAACAACGTGAATGAAAATATGGGAGAGAGATATATATATATACCAAAATTGGAACATTGAGTTTAATGGGGTTAATAATATTGATGTTTGCTTTACCGTCTGTTTCCGCCAGCATATATTCTGATATTAGATATCTTTCTGTATCTCCAGATCCAGTTGCAGCAGGAGGAACTTTAACAGTTAGTTATCAAGTGCTTGGAACTGGTGGAAGTTATCCTTACGAAACACAAACACTTTATATTGACGGTGTTCAAAAAGCGTGCTATCATGATAATATAGCAGACAATTCATGGTCATCAAAGACACGATATATTACAGCACCAACGAGTTCTATGCAACATAATGTTAAGGTTATGGTTTACGGTTGCGAAAGTTCTACAGGATGTTGTGGATCTTGGGATGATTATGAGATTAAAAGTTTTACTGTTTCAGGAGGAACTACAACTACATGTAATTCCAGATCAACAAGTACTGATACCTCAACTATTTATCCAACAACGAACTGGCAGACTGTTAGTGGCTCTTTAAGTTCTGGCACAGATACAAAAAGATATAAAGTAACTGTTTCAACTTCTGGACAGCATGAATTTTCTCTTTGCTCATCAGACGGTGGAAGTTGCAATTATGATTCCTATCTTTGTTTGTTTGACAGTAATGGAAATCCAGCTACATCTAATGACGACTATTGCGGACTTGCTTCAAAAATAACATATAATTTGGCTATAGGAACATATTATGTTCAGGTCTCTGGATATAGTAGTAATTATGGAACATATACATTAGCTTATAAAAAAACCTGCCCAAATGCATTTTTTGATGATTTTAATTTTCTAAACACAACTAGATGGAAAGAAGACAATAACATAGACTGTTCTAATCCAGATACTACTAAAACCTATTGTAAGATTGAGTCACCAGGTGTTAAATTTACAGTTCCGCAAGGTTATGCAGGGCTCAGGGTCGAGATAATATCTCCTCCTTTAGATGAACTAATTTACTATTATGGCAATTATGAAGCGCGATTTAAAGCTGCTACAGGCAATGCTGATGAGCACTTAATATCTGCATTTTGGACATCTAATCGTAATACAGATAACCCATACAGTGAAATAGATTTTGAATTCCTGGGTGAGGAAATAGACACGGTACATATGGCCATACATAAAAGTGCAGATGAAAATGCAAAAGACACTATTTTTAGAGTGTTTAATATGCGTACTGGGACACAAGAAACATGTATATACAATCCTCTTTTGAATTGTACTAAATATGTCAACTGTGAGCAACACTGCAAACCGTATCAAATCCCCCAAAACATTCCTTGTGATCAAGCATTTAGAATAGATAACTATCACAATTATAAATTTGAATGGCGTTCAAATTATGTGGACTTTTTTGTCGACAACATAAGAGTGTGGAATATGAATGATAACCAATATGTTCCGGCCAGTTCTGTAAGATATAAATATATATTTAACTTATGGCAGCATAATTGGGGAGGAAACGCGCCTCAACCTGTGGACTATGATAGATCTATGGTAGTAGATTGGGCTAAATATGAATGTTGATAAAATGATAAAAAAATTTTTAGTACTAATAGGATTTTTATTTATGATACTTGCTATTCAAGAAATAAACGCAGAAATATGTGAATGTAATTCCTGTGAAGATTGTACCAAAAAGTTAAATGATGCTTCCTGTACAGAAGTTTATCTTTCAAAGAATATTTCTGCTGAAAGAGGTTGTATTAGCAGTAAAGGCATTAGTAATAAGATTCTTGATTGTAAAGGCCATATCGTTGATGCGACATTTCATGCTCCAGGAATTTATTTAAATAATCTTATAAATGTTACCGTAACTAATTGTGTGCTCAACTCATCCAATATATACTTATATAATTCTCATTACTGTGTTATTAAAAATAATACGATTTATGGATATATTGACGTCTATGGAAGCTCAAACAATAAAATAAAGTATAATTATATCCTTAATAGTCATGGAGAAGGTATTACAATCCAAGGTTCAAGCAAAAATTTTATAAGTGATAATAAAATTCACAACCATTCTGGTTATGGAGTACATATAGGAGTAGAACCCGAATGGAGGGGGGGTGGATATTTGTCTACTGAAAATATATTATTTAATAATGAAATAACTATGAACCAAGTAGGCATTTTAGTCAGACCAGATACAAATAACACTGTGATAGATTCAAATAAAATATGTTGGAATCTTGAGGGGGATATAATAGTTAAATCTAATTATTCCATCGTAAATTTAAAAGATAACATTTGTGGTGATTCAAAAAAGTGTAAAAAATGCGATGAACAAATATTAAATTGCAACTGTTCATCTTGTATTGAATGTAAAATAAAGCTAATTGATCCAAGATGTAAGGAAGTTACATTAATATCTAATATAACTCAGTATGTGCCTGCATTCAGGCAATGTATTTCTTTCAATGGCAGTAACAAAATATTTAATTGCGATATGCATTCCATAATACAATCTGATGTTCATAGAGGAGGGACAGGAATTGTATACAATAACAAAAATAACACCATAATGAATTGTATTGTCAAGAACTTTTCAGATGGAATAGTTATAGAAGGAGATAATTGTAAGTTGATTAATAATATTATTGAGAACAACAGATATGGAATTATGGTCCGTGGCAATGGGTTTATAATTAACAATACTATTCTTTCAAATAGTCATGGAATAGAAATAGAAGGAAATGCAACAATTTTGAATAACAAAATTTTGTCAAGTGAAGAGGAGGGAATCCATCTCGCTCGTTCAACTTCAGTTATATCAAAAAATTTTATTACTAATTCAATAGTAGGAATTAACTCTACGCTATCTAACATAGAAATGAATTCAAATGTTGTTTGCAACAACAATGAAATTGATCTCTATTCTGAAAATTGGCAGAATTCAACAGGAGTAAATAATACTTGTGACAACCCAGATGGATGGGACGATGAGGAAAAAGAAGGATGCACATACAAATGTGGCGAACAAAAACTAACAGAAAAGCCATCAAAACTCCCAGAAAAACCTCCATATCAAGAACCAAACTACAACAATTACATAATCATAACAATAATTTTAATTACAATTCTACTAACTGTATTTGTAATCTGGTATAAAAAATTTAAAAAATAAAATATAAACTGTCACTATGAAAAGTAAAATTTTAATATTTGTGGCTGTTCTTATATCTTTAACGATTATAGGGACAATCCAAGCAGAACCCATTCATGACTATGGAAATTATTCTGTAAAAGATAATATTACAATATCAGCATGCATTAGTGTAAATGTAGATATTCTTTATGCGAACATAACAAAACCTGACAACATAAGCAAAATTATGACACTTTCTTGCAGTGGTACAGGTTATTGTCCTCAATCTTGGATTTACTGTATAGGGATATTTACAAATTCAAATGTTTCTGGAATTTATAATGTGAGTTTTTATAGTGATCGGTATGAATTGAGCACTTCATTTAGAGGATTCTTTACTGTTTTTGAAGGAACATTTTTGAATGTTTCTTATCCTTTAAACAATACGATAAAAAATAATAGAACTATAATAATCAAAGGATTGACAAATGGAACAAATGTTAGCATAATTAAAGGCAATGTGAATTTTTATGTGAAGGTAATAAATGAAACATTTACATTTCCTTTAAATCTAACAGAAGGAGAAAATAAAATTAATGTCACCTCTTATGGGCAATATAAATATGTAAATTCAACTATCTTAAAAATAATTTTAGATACAATTCCACCAGAAATTAAATGGATAAATTACAGCAACAGTATTAGAATTTCAAGAGAATTTAAGTTTGCTTTAAATGTAAGTGATAATATAAACATTTCTTCTGTTTCTGTAAAGAAAATTCATAACAATGAAGAAATTAACAATGCAATTTATTTTGAAAATGGTTTTTATGTGATTCCAATACAGGAATATGGAATAGGAGATTATTTATTAAAGGTTAAAGCATGTGATTTAGCAGGAAATTGTAATGAAAGTTCTTTTAGTTATTATGTTTATAAAGAGTATGAAGAAGAACCTAAAGATAAAGAAAATTTGCCATCAGTTAATGTTACAAATGAAACAAATGAAACAAGCATTAGCGAATTTTCATTGAAGATCATAGGTGATGAAGGAAACACCATCGGTGTTGTGAATTTTAATACAACTGACAAATCCTTTAATGCAACGCATTTGAGATTTATAAATGGAATAATATTCTATGAATCTGAAAGTGGTGGAAGAAAATTGCTTAATGGAAGTGTAATTATAAAATTTTGGAACAATAATGGGAGGGGTTGGACAAAAAATGAAACGAAATTTGATGTTAGCAATGGAAAAGTAGAAGAGAATATTAAAGAAATATTAGAAGGAGTTTCTGAGGAAAGAAAAAAAGAATTAAAAAGAGATGAAAATGTTGGAACAATCGAACCGCCAATAAATCAACCAGAAAAATTAAAAATAAAAATTCCTGAAAATTTGATAAAAAATGAAAATTATGAAACAGAAGTTAGGGATAAAGATGGAAATTTGATAAAGAACGGAATTGCAGAAATAACATTACCTAATGGAGAGAAAATTAAAGTTAAGACAGATGAAGAAGGAAGGGTAAAGCTAA
>MNZY01000228.1:9200-9401 GCA_001873845.1 Candidatus Altarchaeum sp. CG2_30_32_3053
TAACAATGAGTAATGGAAAAATTGAACAAATAAAAGAAGCAAAAGTAAAAATTCCCGAAAAAACCAATGAATGGAAAGTTTTTGAATTAGAAGTTAGAGACAATGATGGAAATTTGATAAAGAACGGAATTGCAGAAATAACATTACCTAATGGAGAGAAAATTAAAGTTAAGACAGATGAAGAAGGAAGGGTAAAGCTAA
>MNZY01000228.1:9407-10330 GCA_001873845.1 Candidatus Altarchaeum sp. CG2_30_32_3053
AACAATGAGCAATGGAAAAATTGAACAAATAAAAGAAACAAAGGTAAAAATTCCTGAAAAAATTGAGGACGGAAAAATATATGAATTAGAGGTCAGGGATGAAAATGGAGAATTAATTAAAAATAAGACAGTAAATATTAAGCTATCAAATGGTCAATTTTTAATTGCAAAAACAGATGAAAATGGAAAAGTAAAATTGGAATATAAAAACGGAATCTTTGTGGTTGTTAGAACGCAAAAGCAGGAATTTCAATTGAAGTGGTATTATTTCTTACCTTTATTGTTAATTCCATTGATTTTATTTTTTACATTAAAAAAAGAAGATGTTATTTTAAGTTATGAATTCTATAAAAAACTTGAAAAGGAAAATAATCTAAAAGAATTGCAAAAATATGGAAAGATTTACATGCTTGAAAAGCATAAAAATGATGTAAAAATTAAAGTTATTTTTGTTGATGAAGAAAGTGAGGAAAAGTTGATTAAAAAGTTGAAATTAAAAGTTTTGAAAATAGGACAATGATTCCTCAATGGTTTTCAGAGCAATTGCCCTTATCTTTTGGATTATCTTTGGAAATTACAAACAATTAACATCAAAAATTTTGTTAAGTTTTGTAAAAAATATCGTAAACCCATCACCCTTTGCCTTCAATTTAGCCCAACTTCCCCTCACAAATTAACTTTTTCACGATCAGTTTTTTGAATCTCACGAAGGATTTGTAGTTTGTAGTTTTTGTGGGATTTTTTAACGATTTAGACCGCACATAGTTTTATCATCCACAAATTCAAATACTATGTCAAATGCTTTCTTGAGAAGTTCCTTTATTGGGTTATTATTCTGAACCTGAAATATCTCTTTTCCGATAATGACAAATTTACCTATTTTTATTGATGAGAGCTCAATAATAAACTTTTGCAGTGTGTCT
>MNZY01000058.1 GCA_001873845.1 Candidatus Altarchaeum sp. CG2_30_32_3053
GAGTGGGCCGGTAAGTCCCATGAATTTTTCAAATGTTCGTACAATTATACCTGCGTGACTAAAAAGTTACATTCGTGGGAAAAATATCGGTACAACCTGGATTATAAATAAATAATACAAATAATAAATAAATAAATAAGATTATAAATAAATAAATTAAATAAATTTAAAACGCTCATAATATATAAATTTTGAACAATAAAAAAATAAGATTTATGAACAAAAAAGAGAAAAATAAGGTAGAAAAAGACAAGAAAAATAAGGTAGAAAAAGACAACTGCAAACAATCATAGATTCAGAATCCTGATTATCATTGCGACAGCATCTTTCGGAGAAAATTTTTCCGAATCAATTATTAATTCCGGATTTTTTGGTTCTTCATAGACAGCATTTATTCCGGGCAGTTGAATTTTTCCCTCTTTTGCCTTTTTATATAGTTCTTTTTGAACCAGATTTTGAACCCTGTTGCTTTCCCTCCTGCTCGCAACATCAATCGGACACATAACATAAATTTCAAAAAAATTTTTCATTAAATTTCTTGCCAGATTTCTGTAGTCCCTCTTGTTTGCAGTTGCATCAATAATCACATTAATTTTATTGTCATAAAGAAATTTTGCCATCATCGCCAGTGCCCTGTAAACAATATTTCGTTCCTTTTCGCTGTAATCAGGATTCGGCGTAACAATCCTTCTTATTTCGTCTAACCGCAAAATCTGAACGGTTGTGTTTTTATTTTTCAATTCATCCGAAAGTTCTTTTGCTATTGTTGATTTTCCTGAACCCGGAATGCCTGTTATCCATAAACAAAAGACCATATTTTATTTTATCAGGTTTGTTATTTTGGTTGTAAATTTTGGTTGTGTGTTGGTAAGGTGTTGTTGTAAAATCGTAAATTTGCTATTTAACAACGTTAGCAAGTTAACCTCACCTTGTTTAGAGATTTAAATTTTTCATATATTTTGTTGCATTTAAATTTTTACCTTATCTGCTTTATCCGGATTTTTAAATTTATAATAAACCAGAAATTCCTTTGCATAATTTACCTTTAAATCATTAACAGAAACACTGCCTCTTTGCAATATTATTTTTTCAATCATGTCTTTTATAATCGGATAATTCTTTATTATTCTTCTTATCAAATCGTTCTTTTCAAATGTTGCTTGCATGCTCTTTATCTTTTCAAAAGACCGATGTGTCCATACATCAAGCGGAAGGGCATCTGATATTTCAGCCGGCCTGTTAATGTCCGTTTCCTGCTGGTTTTGGACAATTTCCTGAGGAAGTTCCTGTTGACGAATAAAATTTTCAGATGCAATTATATTTGTGTAAATTTTTTGCGTTGTGTTTTTCAGAAAATTCCTGTATTTTGTCTCAATAACATCAATGTCTTTTATTGTTAGCGGACTCATCGTCTTTGCCGCATTCATAACAGAGACAAGTTCTTTCTTTTCATCTTCGCTTAATATGTTCCCATCCTTCAGATTGCCCACATCAAGGTTAAATACAGCTTCCTTTAATTTTAAAACGTCGTTGGCAAGCAAATTGTTTAATTCGTTTTTAACAACAATAAACATACCTAATCCATAAAAGTTATTGTTTGTGCTTGCGGATAAAATTTTTTCCTTTTGTTGCGATGTGTCAACCCGCCTGCTAACAATCTTTTCTAAATTTAATACCTCTCTATATAAAGAGTTATAAATTTCTGAAAATTTGTTCCTTAATTGTAATATTTTTTCAATTGCATCATCTGTATTTTTCACATTCTCATCAAAAGTAAAATTTTCTGTTTCAAACCCGACATTTTTTGCGTCGTCAATTATTTTATTTAAATTTTTATAATACTCGGAAATCCACTTCTGAAATTTTGTCTTTGTGTCCAGATAAATTTTATTTACTTTGTCTTCAACATCCTTCTTCTTTTGCACCAGATAGGATAAATTCAGAACTTCAAGTTTTGGATAAATCAGATCGTATTTTGAAGTAAAACACCCTAATGAAATCATCGTCATTTTTGCATTGTTGAGCATTTCTTTTTCTGCATCAATATTTATATCAGAAAATTGTGATGAAATTTTATCCAGCTTATCAACAACACCCATATAAATTTCCTTTGTTTCCTCTGCTGTCTTTTCCTTGCTCGCTTTTAGCCACAAAACATTTTTCTTTGCAGTTGTGCTTTTCCACACATAATAAACTGCTACACCAATTCCTATAATTACTGCCCCGACAGCAAAATAAAATACATCTGAAATTTTAAAATATACTAAAATTAATGCACCGACAGACAAAAATGCAGCTATTCCCAGAATTGTCAGCAAATATTCCTTTTGAAGTTTCATTTTGAATTAAATTACGATTGATATGTAAATTTTTAAATTTTGCTTTTAATTACCCCTTTTATCTTAAATTTTAGCCACGCCTTTAATTTTATCTTTAATCTTTTCATCTTTTCCTTTGTGTTTCTTTACATAAACCATTATTGGTTCTGCATAACCTGTTCCATCTTTGTTATATATTACAATTGTAATGTTTAATATTTCGTTATTGGAGTTTATTGGAATGCATAAGAATAACCGTTAGCTTTTTTTCTATATTTTTGTTCATTATTTTTTACATGTTTTTTTTTAGATCTATATTTTCCTTTCCTAATTCATTACTTCTCTTATTCATCTTTTTAGCTTTATCTTTCCACGTGTCCCTGCTGGTTGTTAACTCTTTCACTCTTTGTTTTAAAAACTTATTTTCAAGACGTCTTTCTTTAGCCTTTTCTTTCCAGACAACATGCGATTTTATAGCTGTGTTGCCCCATATTTGCT
>MNZY01000111.1 GCA_001873845.1 Candidatus Altarchaeum sp. CG2_30_32_3053
GCTTGCCCTTTTTCCAACCCCGGCGGTCTTGTGTTACCTCCTTCTCATCGGTTTTTATCCATTTACTAATGCTATCCCTACTCGCCACCAAATAACGAGATATCTTTCTCACACTCCATCCTTTTTCTTTGTGTAACTCTCGTGCCTTTACTCTCTTTTCAATTAGCAACAATTTTTCCATCATAAACCATTAAAATAATTAAAATTTTAATTAAATTAATGGCCTACTTCTATTTGCTACTCAACCTATATATACTACCTCTCTGGAGTAAGAACCCCATCTGATGTAGTGGTATGCACCACAGTGCGGGCACTTAATTTTAAATATTGTCATTTGTGTGCTCGTCTGTTTGCATAACTAAGAGAGAAAAGAGAGAATTATATATTTGTATTTGAAGGATAATTTATAACAACAGAAAATTAAACGATGTCAAAAATTTTAATATCTGATAATGAAAATTTTAATCGCCGCGGGGGCAACAAGGGAATACATTGATGCCATAAGGTTTATTTCAAATGACAGTTCCGGAAAAATGGGAATTGCTTTACTTAAAGAAGCAATAAAGAGAAGGTATAAGGTTAAATTTATTTATGGTTCTGGAAGTGCATTAAATGAGAAAGCAATAGAAAAAATTTTGGGCACGGATGGAGTTGAAAAGGTTATTAATGCAGTCACCTACAACAATTTTAAAGATGCTGTTTTAAGCGAAGTTACAGATTGCTGGATTTTTATCTGCCCCGCTGCAATTTCCGATTTTACCGTTGAAAAGAAAAATTTTAAGATAAAATCCGACAAAGAAATTTTGCTAAAATTAAAGCCAGCGGAGAAGATCGTGGGATTAGCAAAGGAGAAATTTCCAAATGTCTTTGTTGTCGCATTTAAAGCAGAATATAATGTCAGTGATGACGAACTGAAAAAGAAAGCCGTTGAAAAGCTTAATCGTGAAGGCCTGGATATGCTCATCGCTAATGATATGGCAAAAAGTAAATTCGGAAGTGATAGAAGCGGTGTTTTTTTAATAAGTAAAGATAACAACGACAAAATTTTACATATAGAGGGCAGCAAACAGACAATTGCCGGAAAAATTTTCGCCGAGGTTGAGATTCGAACTCAAGCACCTTCGCAGGAACCAGCTCTCAAGGCTGGCGCATTAAACCACTCTGCCACCTCGGCACAATAATAATCAAATAATCATAATAATCAAAATCCAGCATTAGAAATTAGTATTAGAACGAAAAATTAAAATTATTGTTTTTGTCTCTTTAAGTCATCATCAGTGTCTATATCATTTAAAAATTTAATTTCCGGGTCAAATTTTTTCAGGTTGCAATTATTGATGTCAATGATGTTAAACTTATCTGTGTTTTTTTCTATTATACTGGAAATTTTTCCTTCATTGTTTTTAATTAATTCACTAGCGGTTTCAAGGACAAATTTTCTTTCATAGAGCGCATGCAGCGGTTCAAATTTTTCTCTTTTTAAAACAACGCCCTTAATATCCTTAATATCCTTAATATCCTTAATATCCTTAATATCCTTAATATTGCTGACATTGATCTGTTCGCACATAAATTTAATAATCCCGCTATTCAGAAAAGGCATATCACATCCGACAAAAAATATATAATCGCAGGTCATGCCTTTTGCCGCAAGATATAATGCTCCGAGGGGCCCGATATTCAAAGTGTCAATTATGATATTGTCATCCTTCAAAATTTCCCTTATTTTTTCTTCGGCATCGGTGTGGCAAACGACAAATACCGGAAAAATTTTACTTAAAATTTCATACCCGTTAAGGAACAAAAATTTCCCATTAAATTTAACAAACGGTTTCTCTTTTATTCTCGTGCTTTTTCCTATGGGCATCACAGCAAAGATTGAAGAATTACCTTCATCACAATTCATTTATATTTAAATTAAATTTATAAAGCAGGTAGTGAAAATAATTGAAAATGAATGAAAATAATTGAAAATGAATGAAAATTAATAAAAAATGGGTGCTCATCCCTTTAAGTTGGGATAATTAATTTGTGAGATATTTTTTAAAAATCTGCTTAAAAATAAAATTGGATATTATAAATTTAATTTTAACGCTATTCAGAAAAGGCATATCACATCCGACAAAAAATATATAATCGCAGGTCATGCCTTTTGCCGCAAGATATAATGCTCCGAGGGGCCCGATATTCAAAGTGTCAATTATGATATTGTCATCCTTCAAAATTTCCCTTATTTTTTCTTCGGCATCGGTGTGGCAAACGACAAATACCGGAAAAATTTTACTTAAAATTTCATACCCGTTAAGGAACAAAAATTTCCCATTAAATTTAACAAACGGTTTCTCTTTTATTCTCGTGCTTTTTCCTATGGGCATCACAGCAAAGATTGAAGAATTACCTTCATCACAATTCATTTATATTTAAATTAAATTTATAAAGCAGGTAGTGAAAATAATTGAAAATGAATGAAAATAATTGAAAATGAATGAAAATTAATAAAAAATGGGTGCTCATCCCTTTAAGTTGGGATAATTAATTTGTGAGATATTTTTTAAAAATCTGCTTAAAAATAAAATTGGATATTATAAATTTAATTTTAAACATTACAGGACATACACAAAACAAATATGAATTCTTGACTTTTTATGTTCATTTACAAAATAATCTAAGTAAGTCCTATAACTTGTAAAAATATTAGTAAAAAAAACAAATATATAAT
>MNZY01000135.1 GCA_001873845.1 Candidatus Altarchaeum sp. CG2_30_32_3053
GAAAATATAAATCAAAATAAAATGTACAAAAAAAGAGTAAATAATAATAAAAGAATAGATGATATTGGTCTGTTTTTATTTTCAATATTTTTGATTTCTATGATCGGAATGTTTTTAGCAGGAGATGTTGCTGCTTATACAACGAAATAGTATTCTCTGAATAAAACAGCAGATAAAGCGACCGCATGTGGAGGAGATACTGTTACTTATACTATTGGAATATCTATTATTTAAAATTTATTTTATTAATTATCCTCCAGATAAATTAAGTTTTCATAAAAATTTAAATTTCACACATAAATTTCTACCTCATCTCCATCCCTTAAATTTAACTCTTCCCTTAGACAGACATCCGAAATTATCTCAACAAACTCGTGTTTTCTAATTTTAGGAATAACTATCCACGCACCTGTCCAATATTTTTCCCTTATTCTGATTACACATTTAATAAATTTCACCGGCTTTAATCCGTCAAATCCTTTAATCTTTTTAAATTTTAAATTTTTTAATCCGTCAAAAATTTCTTTCCATGCATCACTGCCTTTATCGCACTTCAAATTTAATGTTCCCGGAAAGGGAGTGATATGCAAAAGTGACTTTATTTTTTCCTTATAAATTTCAATGTAGTATGCCCCTTCCCGCAATCCCTTTGTGACTATTCCTTTAAATTTCATCGTTAAATTTAGTAATCCGCTTTTTTTTCGGAATCTGGTTTTTTATTCTGCCCTGACCGTAATTTCCAACCCCGATTACATTTTCATTCCACTTTATAATTATTTCTCCTTCCTCAATATTAGACACACAAACATTTTCCAGATCGCTTCCCCGAATATATTTTCTGACTTCATCATCGTTTATCTGTAATATATTTTTGTTCGCATACCTTCCGAACATCTGGGCAAAATCTGTTGAAATTTTGAGCTTTGTACGGTTGTTTCGCACATCTTTAAAATACCTGCCTGCCCTCAATCCGATGCTTTTGATTCTCAGCCCGCCTAAATTTTTACCTGCAACGCTCGCAGAGAATATGCTTATGCGTTCTCTGTCCGTATCAAAGTTATAGTCCGAAAAAATTTCCTTCCTGATTCCAAATCTTTCAACCAAATAGTCCAAAAATACTCCTATAGGTTTATTTGACTTATTAGATTTATTGCCCATTTTAAATTTTTCTCATTTTCGCGACAAAAAATCCCTCCGTATCATTATCCTGCGGATATATCCTTGCACATTTTTTCATATCGCCGCCAAAATCATTTTCGTTCCATTCTGTAATTCCTTCCCGCGTTTTTAAATTTTTTATATAAATTTTTTCTGTCTCAACACCAAAATTTTTTACTGCATGAGCAACAATGGCTTCGTTTTCTTCCGGTGCAAGCGTGCAGGTTGAATACACCAGAATTCCATCCCTTCTCAGCATGTTTATAGCATTCCTTATTATTTTCTTTTGCTGGCCAGATATAAAATTTATTAAACGGACACTCCACCGAGACAGCACTTTCCAGTCTTTTCTTACTGTTCCATCACAGGAGCAGGGTGCATCCACTAAAATTTTATCAAACCGGTTGTATAGACCTTTGTCTGTCATGGGTCTTTCCAGGTTCATCCTTGTAACAACTGCATTCATAACTCCATACGATTCCAGATTAAAAAACAATGCCTTTATACGGCCATCAGAGGCATCATTTGCAACAATACATCCTTTGTTGTCCATAATCTGAGCCATCTGTGTTGTTTTACTTCCGGGCGCGGCACAGGTATCAAATACAAATTCGTCTCCATCGGTACTTAAATTTAAGGCAATTGGCGGAATTAAACTCGCTGCTTCCTGAATATAAATTTCCCCGAAGAAATATTCAGGCATTTTGCCCGGGCCGGGATTATCAATAAAGTATGCATAATCACAGAAAGGAACATTTTCCAGTTTATATCTTTCATTTAAATTTTCAATAAATTTGTCTGTATTTTTTACTTTCAGCGTGTTCAGACGTATACATTTCCTCAGCGGCTTTTTGCAGAAATCAAGAAAAATTTTATTATCATTACCAAGCAATCTGTAATATCTGTCCATGAATTCGGAAGGAATAATTATATCATGCATTTTAAAATCTGTGACTTTTAAATAAATGTGATTTGAAAATATACTAAAAATCTTTGAGATTTTCAATCTTTAAAAATATGTGGGATTTTAAAATACTAAAAATCTTTGAGATTTTCAATCTTTAAAAATCTGAGGGATTTTAAAATACTAAAAATCTTTGAGATTTTCAATCTTTAAAAATTTATGAAATTTTTGTATTTGCTCAATATTGGGTAGTAATCCACTCTTATTTTATGAAGGTATAGGGTCAATTTACCAACACTTATTGAGCAAGTTCGTTAAATGATTTAAATTTACTTTACCAATTGAATGTCTTCTTGTTTATTGAATGTCTTCTTGTTTATTGAATGTCTTAACCCTTTTTGGCAATACAACCTCCTTAAATGTCTCTTCAAAATATCTGTCTGTCATTCCTGCAACATAGTCCCTGACAATTTCCGGCTCAGAAGTGCTTTTAATATATTCCTTATTTATTTCTTTCATTCCAACAAAGTGTTTATAAATTTTAGAGTCATTATTTTCACGCTTTAAGTCATTTAAAAATTTCCCAAATAATGTTTTATACATTTCCTCAACCTTGCTTTTCTCTGTCAGCCGCTTAGTATTATTATAAATTTTCTCATAATTAAATTTCTGGTATTTTTTCAGGCACTCATAAATTTCCCCTGAATAAGAAATTTCGTCTTTATTATAGCTATTCTCAATTATGTCAATTATAAGATTGTTAACAATCTCATGGTTTTCCGTACCGATTTTTCCCCTGCATTGAGCAGATATTAAATTTAAATCGTTCCAGTTTATCAGTCCGATTCCAATTGCATCCTGAATATCCCTTCCAAGATAAGCAACAATATCTGCCATCCGGACAACACATCCTTCAAGCGTCATAGGCACATATTCCATTTTGTCTTTTAAAATTTCCTTTATTTCCTCATCAAAAATTTCCCATTCCTTGTTCCTGTCCGGTTTCAGACATCTTTCAAATATTTCACCGTTATGGCACAGAATTCCGTCAAGAACCTGCAAGGTTAAATTACAGTTTTCAATATCATCTAAAAATTTCACGCCTTCAACATTGTGTCCAAATCTTCCAATGCCGTGCTCTTTGCATAAGTCCGACAAAATTTTCTCCCCCAAATGGCCAAAGGGCGGATGTCCAATATCATGACCTATGGCAATTGCCTCAATTAAATCCTCATTCAGCTGTAAAGACCTTCCAATTGTGCGGGCGATTTTTGATACGAGCTGGACATGCAATACACGATGCGTTATGTGGTCGTTATCAACCAAAAAGAACACCTGTGTTTTGTCAATATATCTGCTGTATGCCTTTGAATGGATGATTCTGTCCGCATCCCTTGAAAATTTTGTCCGTATGTCTTCTGCAAATATTTGCCTTCTTCTTATTCCATCATTGTTTTTTGTTGCAAATTTTGAAAGTAAATTTTCCTTGTTTTCACGATATTTCATAATTGCATCATACAAATCAGGTCGTTCATCCTGCAGGACTCTTTTATATCTGGGTTGCATTTCTGTTTGCATTTCTGTTTGCATTTCTGTTTGCATTTCTGTTTGATTTAAACTTCTGTTTGATTTAATAATTGTTAAAAAATTAAAAAATTATATAGTCGTTTTGACATCTTTTGATAATATTGTTTTTGTCCATATATTTATTCTTTAAATCATAATATGCAATGTTGTTGCTCAAAATAAATAATCAAAAGTTGAAATTTTCACTATAAATTATAAAAACAAAAATTGGATTTTATATCAATGTTGGGAATAAGTGCGGGAATAATAACTTTAAGCGGCTTCATTCCCCAAATTTATAAAGGATGGAGAGCAAAGCGACTGGATGGTTTGTCCTATTTAATGCTCGGATTTTTATGCACAGGTATGTTTTTATGGATAATTTACGGATTTTTCAGAAATGACATAGTTATAATTTTAGTAAATTTTACCGGGGTCTTACTCAACATAATATTGCTCCTAATGAAATTTCATTACGGAAAAATTTCCAGGACTAAATTTCACCGGGGTCTGTAATTCTTCCCATAATTGCACTTGCTGCAACAACAGCAGGATTTGCAAGGTATACTTCACTGTCCTTCGCTCCCATCCTTCCTATAAAATTTCTGTTTGTTGAAGAAATACATCTTTCTTTGCTTGCCAAAACCCCCATATATCCGCCGAGACATGCTCCGCAGGAAGGTCCTGAAACGTATGCTCCTGCATTAATAAAAATTTCAAAAAGTCCTTCCTTCATTGCCTGTGTGTAAATTTCTGTTGATGCCGGAACAATAATCATCCTGATATTATCCTTTACCTTCCTGTTTTTTAAAATTTTTGCAGCAATCCGCAAATCTTCAATCCTTCCGTTTGTGCAGCTTCCGAGATATGCCTGATCAATTGTAATATTGCTTAATTCTGAAGCCGGCTTGACATTTGAAGGTAAATGCGGCATCGCAACCATACAATTAATTTTGTTCGCATCATAAACAAAGGTCTCACAATAATCTGCATCTTCATCGGCATAGACTGCTTTATAATTTCCCCTGACTCTTTCATTTAAATATTTAAAGACATTTTCATCAGCTGGAAAAATTCCTGCCTTCCCGCCTGCCTCAATTGCCATGTTTGAAATTGTGATTCTGTCTGCGAGAGGTAAATTTTTGAATGTATCTCCGTAAAATTCCATCGTCTTATACAAAGCACCGTCAACGCCAATGTCTTTAATAATTGATAATATCACATCCTTGCCACCAACAAATTTTTTTAAATTTCCGCTTACAAGAAATTTTTGCGTTTCAGGAACCTTAAACCATAGTTTTCCTGTTGCCATAGCGCTCGCCGCTTCTGTAGAACCAATGCCTGTTGAAAAACATCCTAATGCCCCGTAAGTGCATGTATGTGAGTCCGCCCCGACAATTAATCTTCCAGGTGCAACAAATCCCTTTTCTATCATAATTTGATGACAGACGCCTCCTCTTCCAACTTCAAAATAATTCTCAATTTTATATTTTTTTGCAAATTCCCTCATTGTTTTTGCCTGCTCAGCGCTGGCAGTATCCTTATTGGGAACATAATGATCTGGAATTAAAACAATTTTTTCCTTTTTTGGAGCAACATCAAAATTTTCATAAGCTTTGAATGCGGGCAAGCCAGTGACATCGTTAACCATAACATAATCAACTTCTGCTTCAACTATCTCACCTGATTCAACATTCCTTCCCATGTGTAATGAGAAAATTTTTTCCGAAATTGTCTGAGTGGTCATTTATTATTTATTTTTTATTTTTTATCTATTTTGCCTTTTCATTTATTTTTTATTTTACCTTAACAAACTCAATTATTCCTTCGTCTTGTTTAAATTTTATGTGAAAATTATCAAAAATCCCGCTTCTTCCAAGTAATGGCGGGACTTCTTCTATCAACGCCCAAGTCACTTTTAATTTAAATTCATAAGTTTAAATTTTGACATTGATTTCTTTGAATATCGTGGGAATCCATCTGCCGCTGACACCGTACAATTCTGTTATTTCATCTTTTACTATGTCAAACCAAGCAGTTTGCCGAATGAATGATAAAGGAAGCAAAGAAGCAAAGTAATATCTGCCCCAGAATCAATATACAGGTGATTCCTCAATCCATTCATCATTTTTTGTCTTGAATTCAACATCTGCAATAGGGCGATATATTGTCTCACCTCTTCTGCTCTCTTCTCTCTTGTATTTAAAAATTATCATCTTATTCTATTCTGTTTTTCAATATTAACATCTCGCCGCCTGGAACTTTTGCGATTGATAAATTTTTATCAGGGTGTTCTTTTTTTGCCATATTATAAACTTCATCAGCATCTTTTCCGCTTGCAACCACTTTTTTGTTAGCAATTACTACCCACTTGTCTGCATATTCTTTTAAATCAGCTTTTACTTACCATTCGTAATTTTTTGATGCCATTTTTAAATATAAATTTTTCCACCCCGTGATTTATTTCTAATTTCCTGCCTGAGCAGGTTGTGCCTGCTGTAAAAATGTTTGTAATTCTGTACCTAATTTTGTTATTCCTTCTTTCAGTTTTGCCTCTTGTCTTTCCATTGACTTCAGCCGAACCTCTGCTATCTCTTTGTCTTCTTTCAGTTTTGCAATTGTTTCATCCTTCTTCGCTTCAACCATAATTCTTCCGACAATAGCATAAATTTTTCCTTCATCATAATTTTCTATCTTTTTTAATGCCTCCTCACTCTCACTTATCTTTACCTTTAATTGCTGTTCCTGAATCATAAAATACTGCAAACTTTCCTGCATCTGCTGATACTGCATTATTTTATTCCTGACTTCATCCTGCATTTCCATCTTAAATTTTAAAATTTAAATTTATATTTTAGTGTGTTTTGTATAGAATTTTTTTAGTTCGTTTTGTATAAATTTTTTACATCTGTCGCAAAGTTTTTTGTCATCTCTATGCCGTTAAATTTCCGGCATTTAAAATTTCAATTGTAATATTTTTGCTTATTATTTTAACATCAACCACCTTTACCGGCCAGGGTAAACTATTTAAATTTATATATTCTCTGCCTTTTACCGGCTCTTCGTTGTTGAATGCACTTTTAAATGCATTCTTATCTATTTCCCGCGGAATTATTTTCGGAAGTGTTTCTGGAAGTCCGTATCCTTCTTGTCCTATCTGGAAGCTGGTCTCAGTTACATTGAATATTTTTATTTTTTGTCCTCTAAAACTATATACTGTATTTGGCGTTGGTTCCTGGCTTAATTTTGCCGAAACAATTTCTTTATAAATTATATTTTTCTTTTCTCCGACTTTCATTCCAATCAAGTCCTTTTCAAATGGCTGATTTTTTCCCTGAGCAGATATATTTTTTATAAAAATCGTTTCTGTTGTATTGTTTTCAGTAATATTTAGTTTTATATTATCCCCTTCGTTTATAGTTTTTCCACCCAAATATGTAATTGAATCTATACATCCGCTTATTAACACACTCAAAATTAAAATCGCACCAACTGCTGCAATTCCCAATAATTCATAACTTTTTAACAAATTTTTTCCATTCATTTGTTTTCCTGTTGTTTAAATTTTCATTGCCTGTTCCCGGCAGCTTTTTTACATTCATCAGCAAAAGCCCTAAGTTGATCTATATCTCCTGAACGGTCCGGTTTTATAAAAGCACCTACATGAGATTTTCCTGTTACAGGGCATCCAAATTGTGGTACTCCTCTATTAAAATCTAATATGTCTTTTAAACATTCCTCTCCAATTTTCATTTTTTCACTATCTGCCATATTAATCCTCAAAAAACTATAACCTTCTTTTTCCAGGGTCTCAACGAGCGGTTTCATCTTAGCACACCATCCGCAACCATCCGAATAAAGGAATATGACACTATTTTCACTTATTTTATACTTTCCAAGGCAGGACATATTGGCAAACCCTGCCTTTGTAATTACCTCCAAAATTTTAACAGTGCAGCTATATTTTATTGTGTTTATTTTTACAACTTTTAATGGCCATGGATTACTTGGATGGGAATAATCCTTATTTAAAACCGGCGCCTCATTAAACATTTGCTTAAAAAGTGATAAGGGAATGTCCTGTGGAATTTCTCTCGGAATTGGTTGTAATTCGTCTATTGTTCCATATCCCTTTTCGGGTGTAACTACTATTAATTTGCTTTCATTAATCTTCATCCCCATAACTCCTTCATCAAAGCCCTTTATCATTTGTCCTGCACCCGCAATAAAGCTTAGCGTGCCATTATCAAATTTTTCCCCGTTGGTTAATTTTCCGACATATTCTACTGTTACTAAATTGCCTTTGCTTACCTTTAATTCAGTAGCGTTTGCATTTTTCAGTTTTAATAATTCGTCTGCTGACTCTTTGCATTCGTCCTGAAAGTTTTGTAAGGCATCTTTACTTAAAAATGATCCCAAATTCCATTTGCCATTTGCGGGACATGCAAACTGTGGGACGCCCTGGTTAAAATCAAATATGCCTGCATAACATTCCTGTGCGATTTTTATCTTCTCTGTATCAGCAGAATTCGCCCATAAAAATTTATAAGAATTATTGGCGATATTTTCAAGTTCTATTATCAGAGGTTTCATCCTATTGCAATATCCGCATCCGTCACTATGAAGAAATGCAACAGTATCAAGCGTTAGATTATACTTTTCCAAACAGTAAATTCTTTCTGTCATCACATCCTTTATCTCTTTAACTTTGACATTAAAATTCAAGGTCTCACCAGTTAATTTATGACCAGAATATATGCTGCTGTCATCAATCTTAAAAATTTTAATTTCTCCCATTTGAGTGTAGTAAACCTTTCCAGTTTCGGGTTCATGCTGTAACCTCACAGAAACCACATCTTCACAGACAAATTTTTTTGTATCTCCGACAGACATTCCAACAATGTCATTCTCAAAACTCTGTTTCTTCTCACCAATAGAAAGGTATGTTTCAGTTGTTGTGTTTTTGTCATCTGTAAAATTTATCTTCACAACAGAATCATTTTTGACTTTTACCTCTTCGGTACCTATGCACCCGCTTATTAATACGCTTAAAATCAAAATTGCCCCAACTGCTGCAATTCCCAATAATTCACATCTTAACAAATTTTTTCTATTCATTTTAAAAATTTTTAAATTTTGCCTTTTTTGAGATTATATTTTTATTTTTAAATTTTTACAAATTATTTGATAATTACAATTTCAATAAATAATTAATTTTTAAATTTAATCTTAAATTTAATGAACTTCATATACTTCGTATTTTAATTATAGTGAAAATTTCAACTTTTGATCATTTATTTTGAACATCAATATTACATATTATGATTTGAAGAATAAATATGGACAAAAACAATATTATCAAAAGATGTCAAAATGACTATATTAACCCTGCACTCTGCATCTTCATATCTTGCCGCTTTTCCTGTCCATTGCTCAAAAAGAGTGGCTTTTTTTATTATTTCTCTTTGCTTCTTAACACTGTGATGTTTTATAACATCTCTTGTTTTTGTTACATTTCTGTATTTTGTTACATTTCTGTATTTTGTTATTGTCTGGTTTTTGGTAACATTTTTTGTGGAACATATTACTTCGTCAATCCGATAGTATGTTGGATAGTATGTTGGTTTTGTTTTGTCGCATTTTCCAGTATAATAAACCTCTACTCTCTGTGATTCTCCGGGATTTAAAAAATACTGCCTGCTTAAATACGAACCTATTTTTGTAGAATGTGTTTGTTGTTCGCTTGAAAAGAAAGAAATATCTACCGAAAATTTCCCGCTTATATTGTCTGTATTCTGAATGGTTCCTATATCGCTGGTACAATGACATCCGCTACCGCTAGAACGGCATTTAGGAATCCCCTTTCCCACAGAAATCATTTTATAACTTAAATAGTCAGTTGTGTTGTAAAGTTTTGTTTCAGTATATTTTTCTGTATCATTATATGGCTCTTCTCCCATATAATATTCCACATAATTTTCCGTAACATTTTCGCAATACGCCTGTGTTGCATTATACTGAAAAGGCGCAACAAAAATCACGAACCCCGCGACTAATAAAGCAGCAGCAATACCTGCTATATATTTATGTCTTTTTTCTTTCAGGCGTTTTTGTTCCTCCTTTCTGTTTTGGTTCTCTGTATCTTCTTCTATTAGCAGCTCTTTGCAGATTGTGCAAAATCTTTTTATACCAGGATACTCCTTTCCGCATTTCGGGCATTTTTTCATTTTGTTTAAATTTTTAAATTTATTCGTTGATTTATTCGTTGATTTATTCGTTGATTTATTCGTTGGTTTTTTGTTGGCTTATTCGTTGATTTATTCGTTTGTTTATTCGTTTGTTTTTTGTTGGCTTATTCGTTGGTTTTTTGTTGGCTTATTCGTTGATTTATTCGTTGGTTTTTTTGTTGGTTTTTTGTTGGTTTTTTATTTCATTACTTTTATGTATTCACCGATCGCCTTTCTAGATGTTCCGACAATTATAAATTTCCCGGATCTGTTTTTGCTGTTTATTTTTTCAAGCATCCCGCAGACCTCTATATTTTCACCTTCAAATGCCTGTCCGACATAAGTATGAGTCCAGCATAAAATTTTTATAATTTCCCGGTTTCCATCTTCAGCAATTTCATAATACGCAGGATACGAAAATGGATTTGACTTAACTACTTTACCTCTCTTTGTTATATTTCCGGTTTTTTTAAAATTTAAATTTATGCTGGCATCATCCGAAAGCAAAAGGTCAAATTTCCTGTTGTTGATTGTTCCTTTATTAAATTTTCTCTTCTCGTGCCATAAAAATTCATCAAAGGTCAATTCATTGCCAAATATTCTTTTTGCATAGAGTTCTTTCCATTGTTCCGGATTTAAATTTTTAACTGCTCTGTTGTTTAAAATTGACTGTTTAATCGCGTCCATTGCCTCGTTAAAATTTTTTGCTCCATAAACAACAAAGTCAATGTCAGAATCATTCCCGTAACATTTAATAAGTCCTGAACCGGAAATTCCTAAATTTTCAGTACTGGTAAAATTTGACAGAAATTTAGCCAAATCGGACACATCCCGCTCATATTTGTCCTTCTGGTACTTCATTATCTCTTTTAGTCGTTCTCTTCCGCTGAAAATTTTTATATCATCAGTTTCGCCCTCCTCAATAGCAACAATCCCTCCGTTAATCTTTTTAAAGACCCTATCGTTTCGCACGTATCTCAAAGAACATAATAATGGATTTGTGCTTAAAACAGCATAAAATTTATTGTCTTTTTCTATAAAGTCCCTGTGTACCATTGCCCTGTATTCTTTATCTTTAACAAAATCTATCATTTTAATGTTTTAACATTTTAATGTTTTAACACCAGATTGTCTAACAACCTGTTATATTATCCAGGATTCTGAATCCAAAGTCATATTTATAAATTATTCGGACACAACAATATTTTTGCCTGTAAAGTTATTTTCAAGCTTGCCCTGAAAATCTCCGAACGAAGTGAGTTTATTTATTTGTTTTTTATAAAATGAGGAGTTACAAAATTTATTTATCCTGACTTATTGAGAAGTTACGAAAATTACGCCCAAAAATTAACAAAAACTTTAAAAATTTTACGAGGAGATGACCCGTCTTTCAATTTTAGGGATGGAAATCTCATGTTAAATTTATTAAATTTATATTTGTATTTTAAATTTATTTATGAAAAATTTAATAATTTAATACAAAAGAGGCAGCTCATCAGTTCAAGTACAGCGGTAGCTTTTAAAAAAGCTCCATAAGTTTCACATAGATGTAGCCACCACTTATACACAGATTATTACACAGAAATACGATCTGCTTTGCAGACAGTTATTATAGCATTCAATTTAATTACATATTTCTTATAGAAAGCGAAATCACTCATTAATAATAAATATTATAACTTTAAATAAGATGGCAAATACAACAGGCATAGAAGGAAAAATTTTTGGTAGTGAAACATTGAAGAAGGACTTTGCAAGTATGGTAAAAGAAGGAGTAATTATGGATGTAACAAATGCGGAACAGGCGAAAATTGCTGAAAAATCCGGAGCAGTTGCTGTTATGGCTCTTGAAAGAGTGCCGGCAGACATTAGATCAGAAGGAGGAGTTGCAAGAATGGCAAACATTAAAAAGGTCGCCGAAATTTTAAAGACAGTCACAATTCCTGTAATGGCAAAGTGTAGAATCGGTCATTACAGCGAAGCAAAGATACTTGAAAATTTGGGTATTTATATGATTGATGAAAGCGAAGTGCTGACGATGGCCGACCCGTATTTTCATGTTGATAAGAAAAAATTTGCAATTCCCTTTGTTTGCGGTGCCCGTGAGTTTGGAGAGGCAGTAAGGCGGATTTTTGAGGGTGCGGCGATGATAAGGACAAAAGGAGAAGCGGGAACTGGTGATGTTATTGAGGCGGTCAGGCATATGCACATGATAAATGAAGGCATTGCACAGTTAAAAAAATTTGATGATGGAATTTTGATGAAGATAGCAACAAATTATACAAACAAGTACTGCAAATTAATTCAGGAGGATTATGAAAAATTTGGAATAAACCGGGCTATTGAAGACGATGATGTCGTGTTTAGCGATTATACTTATGGAAATATAAAGCGGGAAATTTTAAAAATTCTGAATGAAATAAAGGAATTGCAGCGATTGCCCGTTGTAAATTTTGCAGCAGGCGGAATTGCCACTCCTGCCGATGCGGCACTGATGATGACCATGGGATGCGACGGTGTTTTTGTCGGTTCCGGAATCTTTAAATCCGACGATCCTGAAAAAAGGGCAAAAGCGATTGTTGAAGCAACATCGCATTTTAATGAACCGGAAATTTTAAAGGAGGTTGCAAAAAATTTAGGGGAAGGAATGAAAGGTATTGAGGCATCAAAGGTGACACAGGCGCTACAGGAAAGAGGAATTTAAAATTTTTTATATCGGCTCTGTTTGGAGTTTTGCCAGCAGAAGTATGTAAACAAATGTCCTGTACAATATTCAAAAATTCAGAGACAAACAAAATGTCTGATGACACTCCGGAAAAGGTAATAACAATTGGTAAATATTATCCTGTCCGGGGTGACTATGCAAATATAGACAGATTTACCCAGCATATTATAGATATAAAGAAAGACGGTGAAATGCTGGATACAAAGTCGGCAGAATATTATTATTACAAAGAAGCAATTAATTATTTTACGAAGCGAATGCTCGCCATTCTTTCAGATACGGAAAAGTATGTGATATGTGTGATACCTGCCCATACAAAAGGAACATCTGCATCCGGCGTAAGAAAAATCGCAAAAGAAGTATGTTCGCGGTTGCCCGAATAACTGATGGAACAGATGTTCTGTTCAGAAAAGTTACTCTCGAAAAGAAAAGCGCTGGTGGGCTCCGGGATGTCCAAACGGAAATACATTCCATGGATATGAACAATAAAGACATAATTAAAAACAGGCAGGTTCTTTTAATAGATGATGTAACAACAACAGTTACTTCACTAAATGTCGGGAAACACATATTACTTCTGGCAAAGGCAAAACTAGTTGTAATGTTTGCTCTTGCCCAAACCTGTTAATAATATAAATTTATAAAATGGATCCTTTATCCATACTGTCATTAGAGAAAATACCAAAAGTCGGATTAAAAACTATTGATAATGTTCCACAACACAGGCATTTGATCCGCAGAGTCCATCTGATTTGGTAGAGGTACTTAAAAAGGCAAATGCAAGGTCTAAGAAGATTTATGTGCCGGATATAGAAGAGGTTAAAGTGGCATGGGAGAAAGCCCATAATATAATAAACCGCTCGCGCCTGAAGAATATTCAGATAATTTCAATAAAAGATTCAAAATATCCAAAATACCTTTTGCAGATACCTAACAGCCCTGTATTGTTACATGTTTTTGGAAATGCTGATGCCTTAAACAGAGAATGTATCGCAATTGTCGGAACGAGAAAGCCTACCGATTATGGTTTTGGCAGGGCAAAGAAATTGGGTTCGCTTTTTGCAAAGAAAGGGTATGTGGTAGTCAGCGGTTTAGCCGAAGGCATTGATACTGCCGCGCATCTCGGAGCATTAGATGCCGGCGGATTAACAGTAGCAGTTGTAGCACACGGATTACACACAATCTATCCGCAGAGCAATAAAACGCTTGTAGATGAGATTATTAAGAACAAAGGCGCAGTTATTTCTGAATATCCTGTCGGCACAGAAATTAAAAAAGTTATTTTGTAAAGAGGGACAGAATTCAGAGCGGTTTGTCTTTGGGTGTTTTTGTTGTTGAAACAGGCAAGGAAGGTGGAACTATGCACACTGCGGATTTCTGTAAAAAACAAAACCGCATTCTCATTGTTTTGCAGCATTCTGCATCCGGTAACCAGCAGTTAATTTCGGATAATGTAAGCGACATTATCTTTAAAGAAGACGATGATGCCGAACGGGTAATTAACGCAATGAATCGTACCGAGAAGGAGTTATTGAATCGCATTAATAAAGAGTCATCAATTCACCACAACAAAAAGGAAAAATGTCCGGTAAAAACACTTAATTCAACTCGGACGGTACTGAATTTATAAAAACCAAACCATCTCACTTTGTCCGGTGACTTCAAAAATTTTCATTTTTGAAACAGTTACAAAAAATTTACTAATAACTTCATAATTAAAAATTTAAAATTTAATGATAAAAATTTAAAATAAACTTTAAAATGGAAGAAGTAAACACAGATAAAATAGGGAGTTTGCTAAATGTGAAGAACTTTTTTGAGGCGTTTGAAATGATTGACGAAATTTTAAAGACAGACAATGATGCAAAAGATGACATCGCTGAAATTTTGGAAGAAAGCGGGGGAAAATTTATTGACGAGGAAGACCTTGAATCGGCAGAAAAGGTATTCAAAAAGGAAATTTTAATAGAACAGGCATCGGGACATTATAATCTGGGTCTGGTTTATTTGGATATGAACAGAAATGATGATGCAATATCAAATTTTAAAAAGGCGACTGACTACGGCGCTGGGAATGCTGACACATATAAATTTATGGGGATGGCTTATATGAATGATGAAGATTATGAGAATGCGATAATATATTTAAACAAATCGGTTTCAATTGAGGAAAATTTTGAAAATAATCATTATCTGGGCCTGGCGTATCTGGGAAAGGAGAATTACGACAATGCGATAAAATTTTTGAACAGGGCGTGCGATATAAAAGAAAATTATGAAACTTTGCATTATCTGGGCCTGGCGTATCTGGGAAAGGAAGATTACGACAATGCGATAAATTTTTTCACGAAGTCACTAAACAGAAACACTGATTTTGCAGATGCGTATTATTACAGAGGAATGGCGTATTATGCGACTGAAAACGAAAGAGAGGCAACGAAGGACTACAAGAAAGCATGCGATTTAAATGAGGAATATTTGGATTTGCCTTATGAAAGTTATTAAGTGGTTGATTTAACCGAACCGTGGGAAAAATTTAAAGTAAAATTTTATTTATTTTTATTGTTTATATTTATCTTTACTGCACGATGTCTTTCTGAAAATTTATCCGATGAAATTTTTAAAATTCACTTTGTTTCACTCACTTCGTTCGTGTCTTTTCAAACAAGTTTGAAAATAAGTTCGTTTCACTCTCATTTAAAAATTCCGTAGATTTTTAAAGATTAAAAACTCGCGGTTTTCAGTATTTCATGACTATCTGCAAAATTAAATTTTGACCAAATTAAATATCTAAACCAATTGAAACAAATACTTTGTTTTATACTGCGCAACTTTATAAATTGCGTTTTTCAAATTTTTAAAATACGCTCATTTTGTTTCCCTGCATTTATATATTTTAAATCTCTGTGATTTTGAGAATGTGCTATAAAAAAGTGCATCTTTTGCCGTTGTTGAGTATAACCATATTTTGAAAATAGGTAAAACAAATAAACAAATCATTTATTTTAACCATATTTTGAAAATAGCCGATAGTCATGTATTTAAAAAATCCCAAGATTTTTTAAAGATTGAAACCAACGGTTTTAGTATTTTATAGTGAAAATTTCAACTTTTGATCATTTATTTTGAACATCAATATTACATATTATGATTTGAAGAATAAATATGGACAAAAACAATATTATCAAAGACTATAAAATCTCACAGATTTTTTAAAGATTGAAACCAACGGTTTTAGTATTTTAAAATCTCACAGATTTTTAAAGATTGAAAATCTCACAGATTTTCAGTATTTTAAAATCTCACAGATTTTTAAAGATTGAAACCAAAGGTTTCAGTATATTTTCAAAACTTTGCGTTTTTAAAATTGCAGGTAAATTCTGTACCCTCTGAATAGTTACCATTTTTATTGAATTAACATTTTTATTGCAGTATTTTTTTATTTCATGACAAAAATCTGCGCATATTTAATGCCTGAAATTTCCATGACGCCATCTTCATCAACAAGATTATGATTTATCGCCAAATCAACCGGCTTTCCGACCAAATTTGCAATTGTTGCCTTTTTAAGGAGTTCCAGTAATTTATCTTCACTTATTTCTTCACCTTTATAAAATCCCTCTGTAACTTTGAGCGTTATTTTTCCTTCCTTAAATGTCTTTCCTATGAGCGATTTTTCACATGCAGCAACCATATTTTCATTTTCCGCTTCATACACCTTTGCGAACACAGTAAATTATGTTAAATTTATACCAATATCCTGACTTTAAAGAATAATTAAATTTAGAAGACATTATTTAGCATCCATCTACGAATTTGTATTTTTTAAATGTGAGCAAAGCAAATTTATTTCTGAAATTTCAGACATTTCATTTGATTTCCTTAAAAACAAACTTATTGCAGAATAATATTTTAGTCAATTCCCGAAACCATATCATCCAGCACAATTTCCGGATTCTTTGCATTTGTAAACGCAGATGCCAGCAAGACCCCGTCAACACCCAATTTTATTGCTGCCCTGACATCTTTGCCGTTGCTTATTCCGGCACCGCATAAAATTTTAACCCTTCCATTAATTTTTCTTACATCCTTAATCGTATCGGTTATTATTTTTGGATTTTCATTTGAAACAGCCTTTCCACTTCCTATCAGTTCAGGCGGCTCAATAGCAATGAAGTCCGGATTTAATGCGGCAGATGAAACACTTACGGCTACATTATTTGTGCATACAACAGAAATCAGATTTAAATTTCTCATCTTTTCAACTAATGTTTCAATATCGGCGAGCTTTAGCAGATGTTCGGAATGATTTATCAGACACCCGCTTGCTCCGGCTTCCTTTACCGATTCAGGCAAAATAAATCCCGTACAGCTTCCGAATTTTATGTTATCTGCATGCTGTGCAAATACCTTATTCTTCACCATTCTGCTAATTGGATAAATATCAGTTGTTTGCGGAATTACAACTACTTCTTTTTGGTATTTGTTACATATCTTCGCCAGATTTATTGCATTTTGCCCGGTTGTTGTTTCGTATGTCTTAAAATTTAGAAATACTTTCATTTTAAATTTTCTTAAAAAACAAATTATAAATAAATTAAATTTATAATTAAATTTATAATTAGTGTTCATCCACAAAGTATAAAATTTTGAAAAAGTCTTAATTTTTTCAAGGTAAATTATTATGTTTTTGACAATTTAAAAATCTTACAGATTTTTAAAGATTGAAAATCTTACAGATTTTCAGTAAAATTACGAGTTTATGGATGGACACTAATTAAATTTATAATTAAATTATAATCATTCCGAAATATGAAGCTATTAATGCGTAAGAATTGGTTCTCCTGCTTTCTTACTTTCCCGATTCGCCGACGGCTCATAACCGCAGATAAAAAGAAAATTATAAATTTTTCAAATCACTGTTGCAACTTCTTTCAGACCTTAAAATTTAAATTTTTTCCAATCAAAATTTTGTAACCTTCGCTCTTATCATGTAAAAATATGTGAATCTTCTCTTTTCCGTTAAATTTTGCCAGTACGGTTTCAGTTTCATTTTTCATTTTCTTATATTTTTCCGGGCTTATTTTTCCCCGTATCACAATTTTCCCCGCATTAAATTTCTTTAAATTTTCAATCAGATTTTCTTTATCAGTTATGGCAAGTATCTCAAATCTGTTCTCAAAAAAACTGCTTTTTATGTTCTTTTCAGATGTCAAAAATTTCTGGTTAAAAAAAGGATAAATTTTGCACTCATTCGCTTTCGCTGATTCATTTATCAGTTCATTCAACAGTCCTGCCTTTACAACACAGTCTCTAATTTCATAGAGGTATTTGTTTATATTGCTGTTCAGATTGCTACAAACCTCTCCGCAGACATTATCATTATCATTTTTTTCTTTTCTGCAAATCATTTCACCGCATGGAAGAACGACTGCCCTGGTATCACATCTTTTTAAATTTCCAAAATACAGAGCCAGTAAATTTTCTCTTTTGCCTTTTCTACCTTCCCAGCTGATATATACTCTTTCACAGGATGGAATTTCAATTTTTGCATTAGAGGAAGCCAAAACACACATATTGGAAATTTCTACACTTATAAAATTTATTAAATCAGTTGTGTTTGGTGATGTTTCTGCAAGGTCACTGACTCTTTTAAACTCGCCATCAGTCATTAGCCGTCTTTGCGGGTCAGCAAAAACAACATTTATTCCGTATTTTGCCTTTAAATTTTTAAAATTCAGAGCAAAAATATCTTCACAGATAAAATTTATATTCTCCTGCTTATGAACTCCTGCATTTTCTTTGGCAGTTTTTAGTCGTTCTTTGTCTTTATCAACAGCCATAACAAGATTGAATCTTTTTGATAAGGCAATCGCAACGCTTCCGATTCCACAGCAGCAGTCAATTGCATTAATTTCCCTTATTCCCAAATCCCTCAGCCGTTTGGAAATATCATTAGAAATAAAATCTGCAACAATTTCAGGTGTTGCCGATTCATAGCCGACATCATCACCGTGTATTTTCTTTAAAAATTTTTTGTATTTCATCTGTTTAAAATTTAATATTTAGTCCTCTTTGAGCAGTTTGACAATTAAATCATCAGGGGATGATTTTTTCATACTCTTTACATAAAGTATGTATAAATTTTTCAGCTCGCTGATGTGCCCTCTCTTTGCCTGATGTGTGTGAAAATAAGAATCAAGTTCGTTAATATTCTTAAATCCAAAAACAACGATATGTGTGATGTCTCCTTCGGGAAGCCGGTAAAAATTTATAATTAACGGATTTTGTATTCGTTTTGCAATATCTACCTCTAAACTTTTTTTAATATCCTCTGACTTGTCAAATGCATCAATATTAAATTTGAATAATCCCACAGCAATTACATGAATTCCGATTTTTTCAAGATCTACAACAGCATGGTAGATAGTTATTACCCTACGGTTTCTAATTTTTTTCTTATCCTGCCGATTGCCTGCGGTGTTATATGTAATTTTTCTGCTATTTCGCTGTCGGTTGTTTTTGCATTTTCAACTACATATTTCAGGACATTCCTTTCATTTCTTGTCAAATTCATTTATGTATTTGAGATTTTAGCATTTATAATGTTTCCAGGTACCTCTTAAGTTCATAGTCAGTTATCTGTTTGCTGTATTCTTCCCACTCATTCATTTTGACATGCAAAAAATTTTCAAAAAAAGAATCCCCTAAAATTTTCCTCATTAATTCACTGTTTTCAAATTCTCTCAATGCATGCCCTAAATTGTCCGGCAGAGGTTCAATCCCCCGTTCTTTTCTTTCCATGTATGACATAGTATAGACATTCTTATCTGTGGGTTCAGGCGGAGCAATTTTTTCTTTAATTCCTTGTAATCCTACTGCACAGAGAACTGCCAGCTGCAGATAACTATTTCCCGCGGGGTCAGGGCATCTTATTTCTACCCTGGCGGCATTCGGCCTTTTTCCAAAGTCCGGAACCCTGAGTAAAGGTGAACGATTCCTGAAGCCCCACGCAATATGAACCGGTGCTTCATAACCGGGTACAAGCCGTTTGTATGAATTCGGCCACGATGCCAGTATTGCTATCATCTCCTTTGTATATTTAATTTGTCCCCCTATAAAATGTAAGGCTGTCTCTGAGAGATTATAATCATGAACATTGTTTTTATCGTAAAAAGCATTCATGTTTTCCTTTATGTCCCATAAACTCTGATGAACATGCATTCCCGAGCCGTTGATTCCGAATATCGGCTTTGGCATAAACGATGCGACAAATCCGCGCCTGTTTGCAACCCCTTTGATTATCGCTTTAAGTGTCAATGATCTATCTGCGGTTAAAAGCAGATTTCCATACTTAAAATCCATCTCGTGCTGTCCCGGGGCGACTTCATGATGAGCTACTTCAATTTCAATCCCGAAATGTTCTGCTGTTTCGGCCATTTCTCTTCTTAAGTCCTCTCCGACTTCTACGGGATGGTAATCAAAATATCCGCCGCTGTCCATTGGTTCTGCGACAGGTTCTTTCCTGAAAATAAAGAATTCATATTCCGGGGCACAGTTGAACATAAATCCCATCTCTTTTGCCTTTTTGGAAATTTTTTGTGCAATGTAACGGGGGTCTCCTTCAAATCTCTTTCCATCAGGAACATATATATCGCAAATCATCCGTGCAGAAGCATGCTCTTTTGATCTCCAGGGTATGGTTGCGAATGTATTCACATCCGGCTTTACGAGCATATCTGATTCTTCAATACCTCCAAACCCCGTAACCGAAGAGCCGTCAAATGACTGTCCATCCCTGATTATATTTTCAATCTCCTTTGTAGAGACCGCAAAACTCTTTATTTTACCGTTTAAGTCAGAAAACTGCAGCCGCATAAATTTTATATTCTTCTCATCTATTGTTTTAAAAATCTCATCCCTAATTTTATTTTTTTCCATTTTAAAGGTAATTAACAAATAATATTTAAATAATTAGAAAAATAACTAAATAATTGGTGTTCATCCGCAAATCAAAAAAGACCTTCAGGTAAATACCTGCTGAAATAAAAAAACCAGCTCTTATTTTTAAATATGAGCCAAAAAATAAAAAAACCAGAAAATCCGAAGCTAAAATATACTAATTCATGACTATCGGCTATTGACCGAATTAAATGTCATTAATTTATTTACTTTCTTTCCTATGTTATTTATATGAATGCAAGCATAGAGAGCGTTGAAAAAGTCCCAAATTAGGTAAATTCCAAATTTTTGGGTTGTTTGAGCATATCGGTTTTAAATTCCGATTTCTCAAAAAACGAGGTTTTTCAACAGTTTCAATTATATTAATGGGAAAAAATTCTCGTTTCAATTGGTTGGTGACATTTAATTCGGTCAATTTTCTCATTTAGCCGATAGTCATGTAT
>MNZY01000103.1 GCA_001873845.1 Candidatus Altarchaeum sp. CG2_30_32_3053
ATTTATATCTTTATTTGTATTTTAAATTTATTTATGAAAAATTTAATATAAAAGAGGCGGCTCATCAGTCTAAGTACAGAGGTAGCTTTTAAAAAAGCTCCATAAGATTTATATAGATGCAGCCACCACTTATACACAGATTATTACACAAGAATACGATCTACTTTGTAGGTAGGTTATTATAGCAGTCTAATTTGAAAACTAATTTTTAAACTTTAATTTTTAAACTTTAAAATGTCGGATTCAGATGCAGTGCTTGTTTTGGCAGATGGAACAGTAATAAATGGCAATGGCTTGGGATGCCATGGCAATAAAGAAGGAGAGGTTGTATTTAACACATCAATGACCGGGTATCAGGAGGCATTAACCGACCCTAGTTATAAGTATCAGATTTTGACCTTTACTTATCCATTGATAGGTAATTACGGAACAAACGAGACCGACTTTGAGTCAGATAATGTACATGTCAGTGGAGTTGTTGTTAAGGAATCGTGTTTATCTCCATCGCATCCATTTATGAAAAAATCAGTTAATAAATTTTTTGAAGAGCACAAGATTGTGGGAATTGAAGGAGTTGATACAAGGGCTTTGACGAGAAAGTTAAGAAATTTCGGGGTTATGAATGGAATTTTAAAATTTCCTTATGATGAAGGCGAGATTGATGAACTAAAAGAAAAGGCAAAAAGGGCTGCGGGTATTTCTGACTATGACCTTGTCACTATGGTAACGATAAAAGAGCCAAAAATTTATAATGTCCATGGAGCAAAGAAAACGGCTGTAATGATTGACTGCGGGGTAAAGGAAGGTATTGCCAAAAATATCACAGAGCGAAAGATAAATTTAATAAAGGTGCCTGCAAATTTCAGTGCGGATAAAATTCTTGAATACAATCCTAATGGAATTATTGTCTCAAACGGCCCTGGCGATCCAAAAAGGGCTGATTATATAATAAAAACGGTTCGGGAACTAACGAAAGAGAAAATACCTGTATTTGGTATTTGTTTAGGCCATCAGATTTTGGCATTATCATCCGGAGCAGATACCTATAAATTGAAATTCGGACATCGTGGAAGTAATCAGCCGGTGAAGGATCTAATAACAGGAAAATGTTATGTAACTTCACAAAATCACGGGTTTGCGGTGGATGCGAAAAGTGCAAAGAATGCAAATTTAGAAGTAACGCAGATAAATTTAAATGACGGTTCTGTTGAGGGCTTAAGGAGTAAGGACTTAAAGATGTTCAGCGTTCAGTATCATCCCGAAGTGCATCCGGGACCTTATCTTTTGGGGCATGTTTTTGACGAGTTTAGGGAAATGCTTTAAACGGCCATATAAATAGCCATATTAAAATTTCATCATTATGTTAAAATTTAATGAAATCATAATTATTAAATTTATAAATTTTATCTTTGAATGCTGAGGTGGCAGAGTGGTTATCGCGCAGGCCTGCTAAGTCTGTGCCCGCGAGGGCTCCAGGGTTCGAATCCCTGCCTCAGCGTTTAGAATATTTAATTTGTTAATCTGGGCTCGTAGCGTAGCAGTATCGTGCTTCCTTGGCGTGGAAGATACCTCGGGTGCGAATCCCGACGAGTCCATTAAACCAGCAAATTTTTGACATTATTAGTGGTTGAGTGCCAAATAAATGTAGGACACTAATTTAGTAAATAAAATTTACTTTTTCCTCGGTTTTAGGAAAAGTGTAATAAGTAAAATCAAGTGCCACCGATATTATTTCTCTGGCATTTAATAATGTGAAACACACTAAATTACCTACTTCTTATGTCTTCCATAAGTTATTTGATTTTGAAGTATATATTTTTAGAGGCATAAGAGAAAAGTGTCCTACTTTCATAAGTTACATAACCATAACCGTTAGTCAGCAAAATGAAGCAGAAAAACAAATCATGGAAACCTGCAGTTGTTGGATTTTTTATTATATCTGTAATCTGTTTTAGCGGGTGTATTGATACATCAAAATCATGTAATTATAAAGATATATGTAACAATGCTAATTTAAATGCTTCTTCATTGCCATCCAAATTTGACTGGCGAGACTGCGGAGGAAACTTTCTCACATCCGTAAAAGATCAGGGGACGTGTGGTTCCTGCTGGGCATTTTCTTCTGTTGGAGCAATGGAATCCAGATACAAAATTGAAAATAATAATTCCTCTTTAAATTTGGATCTTTCGGAACAATATCTCGTATCAGATTGTTTTAAAGAAGGAGATTGTGATGGTGGCTGGCCGGCGGATGCATTAGAGTATATAAAAAATAGCGGCATTTCAAATGAACATTGTTTTCCCTACAAGAAAAGCAATTGTGCCTGCAATGAGAGTTGTTCAGACTGGACAAATAACATGTGGAAAATATCTGATTATAAACGGTTTTATACTACTACTAACAACATAAAAAAAGAACTGGTTTGCAATGGTCCTCTTATTACATGCGGATATGTTGGAAGTGATCTTCATTGCGTTGTTCTGGTTGGATGGAATGATGATGAGAATATCTGGATAATCAAAAACAGCTGGGGAACCGGGATAGGATATAATGGATATAGCAAAATACCTTATAATCATTCATTAATCACTTATAATTATTTATTTGGCGTTGGCGGAATAAAAAAGGACCAAATTTAAATTTAAAAAAATAAAACTCAACGATTTTAAAATGACATTACTTCGTTTGGACATTTCAAACAGGTTTGAAACGGATAAAAATTTAAAAAATTTATGTATTTTTGCATTTACATTAATGTTTGCAGCATTGATTTTAAATTCATCTTTTGCAATGAAAAATCCCTCTGCTGTTTATTGTGAAGGTCTCAACTATACTTATGTGATAGAGGATACAAAAGAAGGGCAGCACGGAATATGTATATTAAATAACAAGACAAGGATAGACGCGTGGGAATTTTTTAAGGGAAAGGTTGTTAAAGAATATAGTTATTGCAGGCAAAAAGGATACGAAATAAAGACAATAAAAGACAGAGAAAAATGCGGAAAATTTTTGACTGATGAATGTGCGGTCTGCATATTAGAAAATGGAACAGAGGTAGAAGTAACGGACTTGATGAATCTGTCATTTAGAGAAACTGTTTGTGGAGATGGAACCTGCGGCATGCCTGAAAATTATGAAACCTGTCCTAAAGATTGTCCGTCCGGAAGTTACGATAACTTTTGTGACGGGATTAAAGACGGAAAATGTGACCCGGATTGTAAAGAAAAGTACGGTGAATCCGCTATAAAAATGGATCCGGATTGTGCTGAAATATTAAACGAAACAATATGCGGCAATCAGCGATGCGATTTTCCAAAAGAGAATTATGAAACCTGCCCTGAAGATTGTCCGTCCGGAGGTTACGATAACTTTTGTGACGGGATTATAGACGGAAAATGTGACCCTGATTGTAAAGAAAAGTACGGTGAATCCGCCATAAAAATGGATCCGGATTGTGTTGAAATATTAAACGAAACAATATGCGGCAATCGGCGATGCGATTTTCCAAAAGAGAATTATAGAACATGCCCTAAAGATTGTCCGTCCGGAGGTTACGATAACTTTTGTGACGGGATTATAGACGGAAAATGTGACCCGGATTGTAAAGAAAAAGAAGATGTTGATTGTGTTAACAACCAGACAGATATGCCAAAGGTATTCCATTTAACAAATACCGGAATTGACACGGGAGTTTTAACATTAGCGGTGGTGGTTGTTGTTTTAATTGCATCAGGTTATGGAATTAGAATATACATTAAAACAAGAAACTCGGTTCCCAAATAACGGGTAAATTTAAATAATTTTTCAGTTACACCTGCCTTTATTTTCACAAATTTCACATTTCCAATTACACGGCTCAATATGAAATATTACATTGATTTTTCTGATTTTTTTAATTATGTCTCTTTTAATATGTTCTGCAATATTGTGTGATTCTTCAATACTCATCTGCATAGGGAATACAATAAGGAAATCAATATACTTTTCCGCACCTGAACTTCGTGTTCTAAGTTTATGATAGTCAATAAATTTTTCCCTGTGGGAATCCAGTATTGCTATATAGTCATTTTACTGACTTTTTGCAGTAAAATGACTATACTCGTAAATTTGATAACGGTGCAAAAAGTTAGCAAATTTACTATAATCTTGTCCTCTTCGGTTTTTGGCAGTTTTATGTCCATTAAATTTTTCCCTGATTTCAGTATCATTTTAAGAGCCGCTCTGATGATAATTATTGCTACGGCAATTGCGATTATTGAATCAAGAATCAAGATTTCCGTAAATTTTACGATAATTAATCCGAGAAAGACACCCAATGCTGTATACACATCTGTCCTCAAATGTAATGCGTCTGCTTCAAGTGCCGGTGAATTCGTTTTCTTTGCTGTTGAATGAAGATACTGCGAAACAAAAAAATTTGTAACCGCGGAAATTAGCATAATTGCTATTCCCATATCAATTAACTCTATCTCAAATTTCCCGCTTATAATTCTTCTAATTGCTTCGTAAAGAATAAATATTACTGCAAAAAGTATGAGCATTCCTTCAATAAGTGCCGAAACATCCTCTATCTTTCCATGTCCGTAGCGATGTTTTTCATCAGGCGGTTTTGATGACTGGCCAAGTGAATATCTTGCAATCAGGGAAGCAATCAAATCATTTAATGAGTGCAACGCTTCTGAAATTATACTTACTGCTCCTGTGGCAAAACCAACAATAAATTTAAGCAAAACAAAAATTAAATTTGAGGCAATTGATATATTTGCAGCACGAAGTTTTTGCCTGTCAGATTTGTTGCTGCTGCTTTTGTCAGTGTTTTTTTTCCATATTAAATTTTAGGTAATCATCCCTTTAAATTAACCTCATTTGTGAGATATTTTTAAAAATCTGCTTAAAAATTAAAATTGGATATTATAAACAGGGATTCTGGATCCAAAATATTCTTTACAAATTGCATAGATAATTTCAATCTCAATTGTAGAAATTTCAGAATTTTTATACTTGTCCGGGTAATTACTTCATTAAATAAAATCTGTAATTTTTTGTTTCTATTTTTATAGAAATCTAAATTTTTAACAGATCAAAAAATTGGAACAACCCTACAGTTGGACAATCTCATATCATATTAACAATGCAAATAAATTTCACATTTTAAATAAAAATTTATCAAGTGCCAGATGAGAAAAGAATCCTGTAATAAATGAAATCGCTGTTATTACTGAAAAATTTTGATTTGAAAAAATATAATAAAAGAGCAGAAATAATAAAAACCCGGCAAGCATTCCAAATATTTTTTTGTGGGTTATGCCTCTGTGAGCGGGCTTAATAATTTTAAGCGTTATTACTGACAAAATTCCAGCAGTAACCGCGATTAGAACGGCTATGAAAAATTTTATTACCTCGCTGCTAACATTGACAGGAAAAATTGTGAAAAGATATTCTATTATTGCATTTAAAATTTCAATATGCTCAATCATAACGCCAAGACAACCAAAAAAGAAGAAAAGAAAAACCAGTATTTTCAGGGTTCTAAAAGGAATTGATGCGTGGTGGTCTATATCTGGAAGGACAGAGCCCAAAATTGCCGAAAGCAAAGGCAAGAAGATTAGCAGGGAAAAGCCCTCATAAAACAAAAGGACAACCGAAAATGCAATTCCTATACACGTGCCAAATAAAAAGTGTTCCCTGAAATTCATTGTGAATATTTAAATTTTTAAATTTATTTGTTTAAATTTATATATAAAACTTATAATAATTTACAATAATT
The DNA here is from genome assembly GCA_001873845.1 of Candidatus Altarchaeum sp. CG2_30_32_3053. Taxonomy (GTDB): domain Archaea; phylum Altiarchaeota; class Altiarchaeia; order Altiarchaeales; family Altiarchaeaceae; genus Altiarchaeum; species Altiarchaeum hamiconexum. Next base: position 5,769 of record MNZY01000103.1, read on the forward strand.
TAATAACTTATAAAAAGGGCTATGGCAAAATTAAATTTTTACGGAATTTTCACGGTGTTTTTGGCGCGTATAATATTCATTCTATTACTATGCGAAGCATCAGCAGGCGAAATAAAAGGAAAAATCATAAACAATGACAGAGAAAATTTAAAAGGAGTAACTGTAAAGGTCTATCAGGAAGGCAATTTGATTTCGGAAGAAATAACTAACAAAAGCAGTTATAAAATAAATTTATATAAAGGAAATTATTATGTCGTGATAACGCTACCATGGACTTTATATTGCCCGTAGTAAAAAATCAGCAAAAAGAGGGCGACGATATAATTTCATTACTTTCAAAAATAGACGCAACAGATACGACTCCCTAATCAAAGATGCATCATTCAAAAGACGAATTAAATTTTTCAGTGATATTGCTGATAATTTTCATAATTTTAATAAGTGCATTTGTTTTATATCTTCGCAGGATAAGAAAAAATAAATTGTAAGTGTTCGGGAGGGGTATTTCAAAAACCTGAAATTTTTAAAATTTTTTAGAAATTTAAAATCTCCAAACAATAAATTTTAAAGAGAAAATAAATTTTAAAAATCAAGTGAAGTATCGTATTTCAGCTTTTCCTTCAGTTTTTCAAATTTTGTCTCATAACTGCTTTCTTTCATTGTAAAGGAAATTTCCTTCGCTGTAATGTCACTATTTTCAAATCCGTATCTCCTCCTGTCCTGAAGTTCTTTTAATTTCCCTTTATTCCATCCCTTTATATTCTGATAATATCCTGTAATCCTGCTCCACCAATCAACATTTTCGGAATTACAACTTGGACATTTGTTATGCAATCCCCCGGTTACAAAATTACAGTTGCTGCAGACAGTTAAATCCTTTGTAAAAGCCATATACTGGATCGCTGTTTTTGTGGCAATCTTTTTTGTCAGGGATAAAATTCCTTCTGGATTTGGATTTTGTTCACCGAGCCAGACATGACTGTTGTGATTTAAAATCCCTTCTTTTGTAAAGAAATTTCCTGTTTCGGTTTGTATGTCATAAACATATTTAGATTCCGATTTTATAATTTTTATATCTTTTATCGTATCAAATCCAAAGTTATTTAAGATGTTTTCAAAATTTTTTAATTTATTTTCATCCCGGTTTATTTTCTCTTTCACTATCTTACCATATTCATTTGCTTTTGTGATGACATTGTTAAATCGGGCTTCGGAAAAATAGTTGTTTTTTATATATTTTTTGTTTTTTCTAAACATCGCTATACTTCTCCAAATGACCTTATAGGGAATATCTGTATCAAAAGAAATTTTGTCTTTATAGTATAAATATCCGCAAATTGCATCGTCTAATGCATTTAAAGCCTTTAAAATTTTTATCCATCTATATGAGACATTTTTCGCTTTATTGCTGGTTATTTTGTTTTCGTGTAACAAATACGACATTTTACGCAGTTCGTTTTCATGAGTGCCAATGAATCTTCCGATCCTCTTTCTGCCATTTATATAAAATTCTGAAAGGTTTTTAAATGGAGCGGCGTTATAGTCCAATAAAAATCCGTTCATAATAGATTTTCTTTGAGGTATATCCTTTATTTTGATTTTAAACAATTTTGAATTATTTATAAAATTATTTCCCGAATCCCGCAAAATTGAAACACAATAAAATTCTCTTTTATCTTTTCTTTTTACATGTTCTTTTGAATTTTCATAACCACAAAGTGAAGCAACAAAAGAAACATCATCGGCTAAATTGTTAGATGTTGTTGCATAAATTTCAACATTTTTATTTTCTCTTCTATCAATACTTCCATCTCCGGTAAAAAGCGAATCCATTATACCTTCTAACGCTGATTTATTAGAAAATGTAATTTTGTCAGGCATACTTCTGTTTTTACAATCTATACCTATGTTAAGTATACGCGAAAAAAAATAATGCAAATTTTTATCGTTTTTAGAAATTCCTATACAATGTCCTGATCTATTCTTACATTTTCCAAAACTTTTTCCGAAAATATTTTCAACCAGATTTTTGAAGTAATTTGCGTAATAATCTTCATGAAAACCAAAAGTTGCACTTACATTATAAGCACTGTTTTTTATTGCGTACTCGCTTTTAATTACAGAGCCCTCAGAAAGCATAAATCCCATCATTTCGCCAAATTTTCTATCTGCCTCAAATTTGGCTGGATAATAATAATTTGTTCCTTTTAACTTCCACATAGATTTATTCCCATTAAACATTATATTTGTATCTTTAGATAATTCCGGGGCAATATCAAGAGCATTAGTACTATTTGCATCCATGTCTTTAAACATTAAAACAGTGTCGTTTTCTTTTATATCCCGGACAAAGACCTCTTTTATTTCTCCGTCCTCTAACTTAAATATTTTGTGCCTGCCAACAGCTTTTAGACCTTTGTTGTTTTTTGTTTTTATTTCAAACATATTGTTATTTTCAAGAACAGGTATTTTCATTATCTTTTCTACTTTTATTTTTCTAATATTGTTATCTTTATCAGCGCCGAATGTTTCAAAATCTATTATATTATCAGATATACTGCCATCTGAAAGATATTTTTTGTTCTTCAGGTTTTGTTCTACAAAATCCCCTATTTTTACAATATTGAAAATGTTATTCCTGCCAACTGTAATTTTTTCGTTGTAGTCCAAGCACATAGCCCCCCCATCAGTCAATGGATGGAATGCACCCTCAACCGTCAGTCGTTTCCATAAAGGTACATTTGCCGATGGCCTGATATGAAAAGAATTCGTGTAATATGCATCCTTTTCTTCTCCATTCGCAATAAATTTATCAGGAAATCTTCTGCTGTCTATCTGTGCCAGGCGATATGAACAACTTTCAGCAGGTGTTCTTGCCAGAGAGAAATTTAGACCAGTTTCTTTCCTGATATCGGCAACAATGCCCTTCATTGCATTCATAACCTTCAGTCCGAACTTCCATCCTACATCTTCATGCAATTCATAATCGGTCATAAATTTAACACATTCATTCATTCCAACCAATCCTACAATAAAGCTTTGTCTGTCAACCTCTAAATATTTATCTCCTTTCTCATTAACAATCTGGGACATAAAAGGGAGCATCTCCAAATTCTGGTTTTTCTTTATAATTTCCCGCTTTAGAAGATGCACATTTTTTGTTTTTTCCATTCTGTCTTTTAAAATTTCATTAAATTTTTCTTCGCTGCGGTTGCTTTCATAAGCAATTTGCGGGAGATTTATCGTTACTACCTGCAATCCGCCTCCCCTGAGTGTTCCGTCCCGGACATCATCTTCCGTATTTGCATCCGTTAAGGGCATAAGAAAAGAGCAGCACTGATAACAAGCATACAGCGGCATATATGGTTGATTGATAATGTAATAAGGCGTTCCAAATTTTGCTGCTAATTGCGAAACCTTTAAAAGCATATCTACATTTTTGTCTATTTTCTTTGGATAAATTTGAACCTCAAATTTTGGAAAATTGAATGCCTTGCCTGTGAAATCACCTTGCAGATAAACATCAATCAGCGCATTAAACAACATCTTAACTTCATCTTCAAAATCAGAATATGTTGTACTATCTTTAACTATTCCACCAGGTAAAACAGCAGGGGTGTCTTTAAACTGTTCTGGAACTTCCATGTCACAATCAATACTTGAAAACACCGTTTGTCCTCCCCTTGCTACATACATCATTGACATTTCATAAATAAACATTTGCGCTAACTGTTTAACCTTTTCATAAGGTAATCCAGCAACATACGGTGCTAGAAATGTGTTAAAATAACTGAAACCTTGGCCCCCGGCGCAATTAACCTGTGCAGAAGCTAAAACCTTTGCAGCGTGCAAAAATGCAACATCCGGCTTTCTTGCCGGTCCAGCAACAGCAGTATGATTTCCTACGCCATCTACCTTTAGTCCATGCTTTAAGAAAAATCTTATATCATGACTGAAACAAAACGGACGCGTAGAATTATGCACATAAACAGGAGATGTACCAACTAAATACCTTCTTGCATCGGGACATGATAAATCATACACATATTCGGGTTTATCAGATATTGTCTTTTCTTTTACACAAATGAAATTTGCCTCTTTAAAAGAAACATATTTATTCCCGGATTCTTTTATAATAATTATATTTTGTCGTTTCTGAGTTAAACATCCCTTTCCAAGACGTCTCAAAAGCCATTTTATCTGACTCGCGAGATCTTCTGAAGAAGTATAATATTCATCTATACCATTTCCATCACATTTTTTAAAGAAATCAAGTAAGGACTTAATATTATCTTTATTAAGCATTATTGCAAAATCAGGGAGCTTTTTATTTTGAGCATATTCGCCAGTTGAAAAAACGTATTTAAATAAAAGGTACGTTATCTTTGACCCAAAAGTAACTGTAGTAACTCCATTTTCTCTTAAATAATTTTTCGGATGTTTTCCAAAGATGCTTTCTGCTGCATGACTAAATTTTTTAATAATATTTTTATCCTTATTTGAAAAAGATACGCTATAAACGGGCTTTCTGTTTTTTAAGTGCGTTTTGCCTAACCATCCTTCGGTAACAACCCCTGCAATAATAGTTACGAGACCTTCATCAATTTTTAAAACTACCGGAATAGAATAATTGATTTTTGGGTTATAGTTATAGGCAACAACGATCTCCATTTCCTGCCCATTTATTTTATCAAGACCTTCAAGAGACCTGATAGTTCCACCCTTATATTTTACCCATAAGTTTTTTATAAGAAATGCATCTTCTTCAAGGATTTTACTTTTGTTTTTTATTAGGTATTCTAGAATATTGATTTCCTTTATTTCCTCCTTCTCATCAATCACTATTTCTCCTGGAACCTCCACAAGCATACTCTTTTCTAAATTATCAGCAGTGATTTCTTCAACATCCATATAATTGCACAACTTCATTAAAATTTCATACCATATCTTTGAATTAATAACTATATTTTTTGTTTTAGTCCTTTTTGAAGTATATTTCTTTGTGAATGGAATTCCCAAATTTTTTAAGGCATCTTCAACAACATCATTAAAGACAGTTCTAAAGATTATTCTTTTTTCTTTGTCATCATTTCTTCCATATAAAATTTGATTAAGAATTATGTCCAAAAATTTAGATGATTTTATTTTTTCCGGTACTTTAAATTTACTTCTCTCCTGGTTGTAAAAGCCATCCTTCACGTGTAAATTGCTTAATTTATCAATAAAGGGATATATCAAAAAATCCTTATTTTTTAGGACTAAACCAAAGAACCTGTGCTGATTTGTGACTTTTATGTCATCTCCATTATCCAGAGAAATTTTACAAAGGTTCTCATCATTTTTTCTTTTAAATAATTCTGAAGCGTAAGCCGGCTTTGCAATGCCTTTTGCACCGGAAAATATCTTAAAATGGGCATTGTTATTGTTGTTATTATTGTTGTTATTATTGTTGTTATTATTGTTATTGTTATTGTTGTTATTATTGTTATTGTTATTGTTGTTATTATTGTTGTTATTATTATTGTTATTATTATTGTTATTGTTATTTGCATCATCGTTATTAATCCTGTTATCTATCCATTCTCCGATAGTCGTAAATTTAGGGGCAGGGTTTACCGTCCAGATTTTTTCGTTTTTATCTAAACAAAAATAATCCAAATCGTGTATGTGTATTTCCCCCCTCATGTGCGCATCCGCCAAATCCAAAGGCAAAACCTTAATCAAAGAATATTCCTTGCTTATCTGGTCAGCCATTAATTTATGGATAGTCTCCGGGTTGAATTGCAAATTAGCATTTTCCTTACTTCCACGATCTATTAAAAATGTAACATCATAAACAGGCATTCCAAGCCGCGTGTATAATTTTCTTTCCTTTTCAAGTCCTTTTTTAAGCAGTTCAACACAAACTATCTCTCTTATTAAAGGAGCGGTAACAAATTCAATGTTTAATTTTCTCATTTGTTTTTCAACACTTTTTGCTATCTTCCTCGCTGTTTTCTCATCAATTTCTGTTTCCTCAATAAGCGACTTCGTGATTTTATTGACATCAAAATCCTCAAAGGTTGATAAAGAAGTTCTAACCTTCATTATATTTCCGTTATAATATTTGTCGGCAAGCATGACATCTACGGCTTTTAATTTTTCACACACCTTTGATTTGATTTCCCTGCTTGAAATTTCTGTTTCAGAGTCGCCGGAGACCTTTTTTATATCCTCAAAAATTTCATTTGTTATTTTTACTGCCAGCGACGCCTGCAATCCGACATTCAAAAGTGAATTGATGATCTTGTTCTCGTCAAATTTCTCTGTTTTGTCGCTTTTCCTGACTAAAATTGGTTGCATCATTCTGACCAGATTTATAAAAAATTAAATTAAAAATTAAATTAAAAATTTTAGAAAATGATTATAAAAAATTAGAAATA
>MNZY01000206.1 GCA_001873845.1 Candidatus Altarchaeum sp. CG2_30_32_3053
AACATTACAGGACATACACAAAACAAATATGAATTCTTGACTTTTTATGTTCATTTACAAAATAATATAAGTAAGTCCTATAACTTATAAAAATATTAGTAAAAAAACAAATATATAATTATCCCAATTTTAGTGGGGCAGCACCAAATTTTTTATTGACATAAAAAACTTCTTTTAATATGGGATGTTATATCTAATTTTTATATTTGAGAAATAAGAAAAAGAAAAACCCTTTAGGAAGATTTATTAAACAAACACAATATCTTTTAAATATGAAACTAAAAACTCATTATGTATATATATTAATATTTATAATTATTCTTATTGGATTTTTTTAGTCTTGTTTACAAAACAACAATTATTATTGATAATTGGTCTGAAGAGTTTACATATAAAAATAAGCACGACTGGGAATCTGATTGGAAAAATTTTGAAGCAAAAGATTACCTTGTAGAATGGTACGATAAATATTATGTTCTTTATGAAAATATAAACAGTAATTTTAGTATGGGTGAAAGAGAATATTTTTTAGGAAAAGTTACAAAAAATGAATCTAGAAAATGTAATTCTATAGATTATTATAAAAAAGCAATAGATGAATTTGAGGATAAACAATTGATTTATGAAATTATGTATTTTCTTTCTCTTGAATGTGATTACGAAACTAAAGATTATGAATCAATTTTGTTAAATATAGATGAAAAAAGCAAGTCTGTTATTTATAAAATCTTATTTTCCCAAGGAGACTTTAAAATTGAACCTTATAAATTAAAAAGAAATAGAATAAATATTTCTGATAACTTTTCAAGAATAATTTTAGGTTCAAGTTACATTAAGATAGACAATAATACTATAATTGGAACACAAATAGAAAGAGTAATTAGAGACTGGGCATCTAATATAATAAATGTTTATCCGCAAGATTTTAAAAATATTATCTCTTATGGAGAAGGGGATAATTTAATACGTGCTGTTAATGGGAATTCTGCAAAAATAATTCCATTAACTTCCACAATTATTATTTATTCAAAAGGAAAATGGTATGCGCCTGATGAAAATGGAATTTTCAGATTTGAAGTTCTACATGATAAAGCGAACTATCCTACAAATAAATGTTATGGAAATATATGTTTAATTATTGATACTCATGGCATATCTTCACTTGTATCACAATCAATACAAAATAATGTTTCTTTAGTAATTGGTTGTGGAGACTATACTGATAAAATGACTGCTGCACAATATCTTGCAGAAAGAGGTATTGATGTATTTTTTCCAGCGGATAGATTTATAGGAGATGTAATAAATTATCAAGGTTCAGGAATCTTATTAGGGACTGCACCAATAAGAAATAATATTATTGGAAATCAATCCATTGAAATTGATAAAAATGAATTGATAATTGTTCAAGATAATTATGAACCATATCTGGGTCAATATTATGATTCTCCTAAAAGATATTTTAAGGAATTAGAAAGAATTATTCCATTGAACGCTAAATATGTGATTACAAGCTCTAATCAAACAAATCTTGTTATAGAACAAGCAAACTTAATGAACTCAAAAATAATAGGCGTTAGAATTTGGACAGAATATGATTATACTTCACTTAGAAAGTGGCTTTTAGAAAATTCCAATAATAGAGCAATATTATTCCATTCGGGATTATATCCTTATGCACAGGATTTATTCGATGAATTTCCAAATCAAACTTCATTTGGAGATACAAAACCTGTTTTTAAATAAAACGGGGCTTTTCTTTTTCTTAAATATACACTCACTTCGTTCGAAATTTAATATATTTCTCAAATTGTTGCGTCTTAGCAAGAATGTCACCTTCTTGTCTTAGCAAGAATGTCACCTTCTTGTCTTAGCAAGAATGTCACCTTGCTATCCTGCGCGATTTTTTAAATTTATGATTTTGATCAATTTTTTGTCGTGCCATATCCTGATTTTGTTTTTATCCAGAGTAATGTGTAGTGTCACCTCTTTTCCCATGTATTCTGCTCCAATTTCATATTTGTTCCCTTTGTATGATATTGTGGCATCTCTTCG
>MNZY01000146.1 GCA_001873845.1 Candidatus Altarchaeum sp. CG2_30_32_3053
CAAACGATTCCATAACCTTCACAGTTAAAAAAGCACCACAACCAAATTTAGTTATAAACAAGATTGCGGACAAACAAATAGTTGTTATTAATGATACAATAACATTCACAATAACTGTATTTAATAACGGCACAGGAAATGCAACAAATGTCATCATAAACGATACAGTAATCCCAGGAGATAGATTGAACTTTTCAAATGAACAATGTAACTTTACACTTGTTTCAGTTGGTGAAACTCTCAATTGCACGATTACAGGAAAAGCAGTTAATGAAGGTCAGGCAATAAACAAGATAACAGCGAACTATCCAATAGATGCATCATCAAACGATTCCATAAACTTCACAGTTGAAAAAGCACCACGACCAAATTTAGTTATAACAAAGACGCCAAAATATCAAGAAATTACAAAAGGCAATATAGTAACATTTACTATAAATATTTCAAATAACGGAACTGGAACAGCATACAATTTAACATTAAATGATACACTTGCTTATGATTATCCTGAATTTGAAAATATGAATTTAACTCCAACATTTAATAATACAATTGGAGACTTACAACCAGGTAATTCAACGATAATTACTGTCAAATTTAACACATCTAATGCTTATGTAAACTCAAATTATACAAATGTAGTTAAAGTAGTAGGACACAAAGATAATGAAACAGGAGATATAATTTTAAAAACAGATACTGCAAATGTATTTATAAATCTACCACCAGAACCAAGTTATCCAAAGTTGAGAATAACAAAATGTGTTAACACATCACCAGTAAACGTGAATGATCTACCAAGCGCAACAAATTGGCATAACTTCTTTACTTGCCCTCAAGACGATAAATCTGATTCAAAAATTATAATAAAAAATTATTCAAAAAATTCCACATTGTGCTTTAGAGTTACGATCGAAAATATTGGTAATGCAAATATATATAATGTAACATTTTATGATATTCTTCCAAAAGGATTCATTCCCTATAATGAGTACCATAATAATAGGATAAATGAAAAAAGGGAAGAAATGTACAGTAGTGCATCAGTTTATTCATATTATATTTGTGCAAACATTACAGAAAATGCATCTTACGGCTGGAATATGAACTATGTACACACAGAAGGATATTATCTAAATTCTACTGGGGGTTACGAAAAAACTTATGACGAAGGAGATGTTCAGATGTACATTCCAGAGCCACCAGATTATCCAAAATTGAATGTAACAAAAACAGCAAACCAATCATCGGTAATAACGGGAGAAAATGTAACATTCATCATAAATGTCACAAATTATGGAAATTCAACATCCTTTAACACAACATTTGAGGACATAATTAATTTGAATTATACATACATAAACATTACAGGAGATATAACAAATGTTATCATTAATCATCCGCCAAATTACACGCTTATAATTGGAAATTTAGGAGATATTTCAGTTAATGAGAGCAAGACATTTAACATAATACTTACAATAGGTTCAACAGTACAGGCAATGTTTTTAAGAGCAAATGTCATAACTGCTTATGGCCATTATAACAATGCAACAGGCGATGTAGTTTCAGGAACAGACGATGAATGGATAAACATAACTAAAAAAAAGATTTGTTATCCAACACTATCTGTAATTAAAACAGCAGATGTATTACAAATTGTTATTGGAGAAAATACAACAATCAACTATACAATTACATTAAACAATACTGGAACATGCATTGCTTATAACATAACAATTAAAGATACATTGCCTAATGGATTTACAACAAATGATAATCTTACATTCTATTTAGATAATTTGACAAATGGAAGTGCTGTAACTTATAACATTATTGTATATTCCAATATACAAATGAACGAAGGAGATGCATTAAATAAAGTAGATGTTGAATTCCGTGCTGAGAATATGAGTGGTGAAAAGTCAAGAAGCTCAATAACTAAAACAATTCCAATTGTCAAAAAAGAACCAAATCTTATCGTGACAAAAACCCCAACAAATGATGTTAATATAGCAGTTGGAGATACAATCAACTTTACAATAATAGTCAATAACACAGGAACCGGAACAGCATACAACATAACTATAGACGAATCCAATATGCCCAACTTCCTGAATTACACATTCACATATGACAACTGCACCAACAATAATCTGACAGCAGGGCAATACTGCATCGTAAATATATCTGCAAATGCAACAAAAGAAGGTAGTGGAACAAACATTGTTCTGGTTTCCGGAAAGAAGGCAGATGGCACAAATATTCCATCTGTTCCGGCACAATCCGGCAAGATAACTTCAACCCTTCCGCAGCCAAATCTTATCGTAACAAAAACACCAACAAACGAGGTTAATATAGCAGTTGGAGATACAATCAACTTTACAATAATAGTCAATAACACAGGAACCGGAACAGCATACAACATAACTATAGACGAATCCAATATGCCCAACTTCCTGAATTACACATTCACATATGACAACTGCACCAACAATAATCTGACAGCAGGGCAATACTGCATCGTAAATATATCTGCAAATGCAACAAAAGAAGGTAGTGGAACAAACATTGTTCTGGTTTCCGGAAAGAAGGCAGATGGCACAAATATTCCATCTGTTCCAGCACAATCCGGCAAGATAACTTCAACCCTTCCGCAGCCAAATCTTATCGTAAC
>MNZY01000104.1 GCA_001873845.1 Candidatus Altarchaeum sp. CG2_30_32_3053
CCTCAATAACGAAAAAATGGAACTTCAAACACTTATCCAATCCTTTTTCATGTTAAGCGGATCAATAACCGAAACAGAAAACGAAAGAACCATTAAGTTAACAAGAAACGAAAAAGAACCAGAGATGATGGAAAAACTGGAATTAGGACTGAACGCTTTAAATAGTTTTGGTATTAATTATATTAATGGGAAAAAATTCTCGTTTCAATTGGTTGGTGACATTTAACTCGGTCAATTTTCTCATTTAGCCGATAGTCATGTTTTAAACATTAAATTAACAAAAATAATATTTATAAATTTAATTTTAAACATTAAATTAACAAAAGCTTCCTATTTCATAAAATTGGTGTGTTAAACCTAAATTTTTCAAACATAAGTTTGGGCGTAATCTTGGTTGTAATTCCAAATGGGAAACTTTTGAAATTATAAATTAAATTAAAATATATATAAATTAGATAAATTATAAATTAAACAGTAGTTCCGAATGAAATGTTTTCATTAACAAATTTTGATATTTTAAGTTTATGTTTGGCAGTGACAATAACTGTTTTAACTTTTCAGCAGTAATATTTTTTTATATTGATTATTGTTTCCACCCAAATTTTTCAATAACGTTTTCAATAACGTTTTCAACAATATCTTCAACAACATTAACACATTTATTAAATTCATTGCTTTTTTTGGAAATTTTTTTAAATTAACGCTTTTAATGCATATCTTAATTACAAAATAATTTTTAATATTTTTAAATTGTTAAATTTTATTAATACAATCATTTATTTTATCATAGCAAATGTGTTCGGAACTACTGATTAAATTAAAATTTAAAGTATATATAAATTAAAATAGAATATATATAAATTAGATAAATTATAAATTAAACAGTAGTTCCGAATGAAATGTTTTCATTAACAAATTTTGATATTTTAAGTTTATGTTTGGCAGTGACAATAACTGTTTTAACTTTTCAGCAGTAATATTTTTTTATATTGATTATTGTTTCCACCCAAATTTTTCAATAACGTTTTCAATAACGTTTTCAACAATATCTTCAACAACATTAACACATTTATTAAATTCATTGCTTTTTTTGGAAATTTTTTTAAATTAACGCTTTTAATGCATATCTTAATTACAAAATAATTTTTAATATTTTTAAATTGTTAAATTTTATTAATACAATCATTTATTTTATCATAGCAAATGTGTTCGGAACTACTGATTAAATTAAAATTTAAAGTATATATAAATTAAAATAGATTATAAATTAAATTAATAAATTAAACTTATGAATAAATTTAAACTATAAAATAAATAAATTAAATTAATAATATAATTTTGCATCCTCCTGAAATTTCCCTTTCAAATTCCTCCTCATTATATTTTCCAGAAATTTGGACGGTAAAATTTAAAATTTTAGAAATTTTATAATTTAAATCAATTTTCTTTACCTCTATTTTTTCCGGAAATTTTATATTTTTTGTTATTTGTATCTCATCTATCTTTTCGTTCCATGCCTTATACAGAAAACGCTCACATGTTGGGCACCGAACAATTTCAAAATTTTCCACATAAATTGGATTTAAATTTAAATAACAATCAATACACAATCCAAACCCATTTATTTCCTTTCCACATCTAGCACAAAACATATTAGAGTTATTAATAAATTTAAATCTATACTAATTAATGAAAGTGGTGATTGAGAAATATAAAATAAATTGCCCATATTTTTCTTTTGGAAATCTCAACAAAAAGTAAAAATACAACTTTAGAGAATGCTGAATAAAGTAAAAAAAGAAAAATTTTTATATTGAATGTATTACACATCAAAAATTTCAGATGATAATAAATTTTCTTACGGCAGCATTGCACTCTATGGAATCATTTTTCTCACAGTAGCATTGCACTCCAGTTGAGGTATTTGAGTGTAATGACCCGCCTTTAAATCTACCCTAACCTTTTTCAGCAACTTTGAGTGAGATAGTTTGTTTTTGCACGCGCGCATCTCTTTACAGAAATAATATGTAAACCATACAATGCCCCTCCAATTTTAGCATCAGCACTTGTTTGATTCGAGCGGCAGCCAGCCCAAAGGATGTGATGAGTTATGCCCTTCTCCATAAATGAATTATATAATCCACGTGAAACACAACCATCAACTTTCTCAAAAGCCTCAAAGGAAGGAGGGGGCATGTATCTCGGCTTACGGTCAAGTAATAAATCAACTGCCTTCAGACCGGTACCACTATGGCACGTGTCCATATATACTTCTAATAACACGTTTTGCGGCAACTGAATGAAAAGGTCATGCAACTCATCGTCCAAAATAATATAATTTGGGTCCCACACATTGCCCTTCTGAGCCAGGTCATGCGGGCAAAATGCCTCATCTGCTCGGTCGGGCTCATCGCCACTTATATCAGGTACTTGAATTATAACCATGAAGTAATTTAAATTTTAAAAATCTACTAAAAAAATATTTTTTTAGTAAATAAATTTTTGGAAATATCAAAATCGCATAACATTATTGGTGCTATTACAAACCATGTTTTTTCAAATATTTATAAAAATATTAAGCAAATACAAAAAAACAAATATATAATTCCTAATTTTAATAGGTCAGCACCAAAATTTTTATTGTTTCTTATTCTTTCTAAAAATTAAGAAATACACTGATATCAACAGCATTATCATAATCACTATAATTAGTAACCATAGAAACTCTTCTGGTTTTGGACAATCGCCCGGACAAGTTTTATAATCCTCACCATTATCGCAATATCCATCGCCACAAACTATGCAATCCTGTGGACAATTTTCCTTTGTTTCTCCTGCTTCGCATATTTTATTTCCACATTCAATCTTTGCTTCAACTGAAACCGAAGTTTGCTCTGATGAAATATATCCTTCTTTACTTGCTTTTAATGCCATTGTTTGCATTGCAGTAATTTCAACTTCTCCTTTTTCATCTGTTGTATATTCCTTTCCAGCAACATCAACCCTTGCATTTGCAACAGGTTTATTGTTTTCATCAGTCACTTTTACAATTACTTTGTCTCCTTCATTCACGCGATTTGGCGCAGTAATTTTTAAGGTCCCACTCACCTTAACATCAAAAACTAAACTTGAATTCTTATAATTTTCTTTTGTTGCAGAAGCAACTAATTTTGTTTGTATAACATTTATTTCTTTTTCAACAATTCCTTGAGCATTTGTTTTTAATTTTTCTCCATAAACTTCAACTTCTGTATCTTTAACAGCATTTCCTTTTTCATCCGTGACTCTAAATTTAAATTTCTCACCATAATTCTCTCCTGAAATCTTTGTAATATTTAATTTTCCAGCATAAACTTTTATTGTTTTTGTCAAATTTTTGTATCCTGCTTTACTTATTATTATTTTTCCTTGTCCATATTCTGGAAGATTAATAGTTACGGTTCCATTAATATTGGCTATTGCTTTTTTGCTTGTTTTATTTCCCACAATTGCGATAACATCTGCGCCACTTGCATTTTTTCCTAAATTAAAGGTAATTATTAGACCTTTTATCTCCTCAGGAACTTCATTCGAAAATTCTTTAAGTATTGTAGTTGTTGCATTTGTATCAGTGGGTTGTGCATAATTAATTTCTCTTGTGCCCCCTCCAGAGTTAGAACTCATATGACAAGTATGGCTACTACAATAATATCCTGAAGAACATTCACTATTATCTTTACAATATCCTGAAGCAGTAACACAACTATGATTTATTGCAATTTGCCAGTATTCGCATGATATGTTTTGACATGTATGATTTAAACATATCTGATCAAAATTACAATTATCCACATTTTCACAATATCCATATCTTAAAACACAACTATGATTTATTGCAATTTGCCAGTATTCGCATGATATGTTTTGACATGTATGATTTAAACATATCTGATCATCGGCACATTGAGAATTATTTTCACAATAATTTTGAACTGGCAAGCATGTTTCATTAATACATTTTTCACCATAAGCACAATCAGAATCAGAATAACAATTCTGTAAAATTGTGAAGTTGTTTGATTCTGTGTATATGTTTCTACAGTCACCATTATATCCGCCATAGTATAATATAAGTTTATATTGTCCTGGTTCTATAGGAACGAGCGTCCATCGGTCGTATGTTTGATTGCCACAGGTTAAGTTTTTTTCATGAATCCAATGATGTTTCGGATTCCAAATCCATGAAGAATTGACCGGAACATTTCTACAAGTTGGCCAATAGTTAAGACATTCACCTAAAATGTGTGTTATTTTGTTGTTATGACATACTGGGGGATTATTTCTACAATGTTTTATTAATATTTCTTTCCAACTTCCATTTTCAAATTTAAACACGTTAAAAGGAAATGAAAAAAGATGTCTAACAAATGTATAACCTGAACCATTGTTTCCGATAATACTTATATTTATAGGCTCTTCTACTTTATATTCTTTTTTATCCGTTTTTATAAATATAGGAAAATCAAAAGTTAATGTTGCAATGTTATTGGTTTCATTTGTTTCGTTTATTAAATTACTATAATCTACTCGCAATATCATTATCACTTTTCCATATCTCATAGTCCAATCGAATGTCCAATTTTTTTCAGAATTTGCAGATATGTTAACTTTGGAAAAGGGTGCATTAATCATTCCAACTTTAATAACACCTGCCTGTACATCACTTGTATCAACCTCTCCAGTATTTTTTACAGTAGCAATTACTGTAATATTATCACCAACACTTGCGTTTTTCGGGTAATAATCAATTTCAGCAACAAGATCTGGCAAAGCATACGCCAAATTAATAAGTATGTAAAAAACTATTATTCCTAATAAAGTTACGCGCAAATTTATCATTTTTGTTTGCCAAAAATTTTATTTTAAAAATTAAAAATAGAAAAAGATAAAAATATAAAGGTTTAGTTTTTGATTTATATACATGCTCCATCTTTATCTGCTATACAAACATCATCTACATAAAAAAAAGAACACCAGCAGCAACTATGACTTCTAAATTGTAATTCAATTGTATGATTTTCACGACCGTTCAATGACACATGATGATATTGCCAGTTATCATTTGGTTCTGTACATCTATTCCCCTGTCCTCCGTTGCAATTTCCGGGCGGACATTCTAATCCATAATATCCAGAATAGGCTCCATTCCCTTTTGCATAAATAATCTCTCCAGTATTTAAGTCTTTTATAGTGACCTTTACTTGGCTTTGCCACTGACTTCCTGTTTGAATCATTGTAAAAAAGTCAACATAAATTCCGCCTGTAATATTATAATTAGGCACTTTTATTTGCTTTGTCAATATTGCATCTTCTGGGCAGTACCAACCCGTTGCACACAAGGAATTAGAATAACTTCCAGTCCATGCAGCATTTCCAACTGCAGCATAATTGCCGCTTCTGACTAGTCCTGGTTTAGAGGAAATGTTTACTATAGTTACCCAATTTGGATAACAGCCATCACCGCCAACATTCCAACCAGTTAAATTACCTGTTTCAAATCCGTTGTTTATTGGTTGCGATATAGATGTAATAGTTACATTATCAACATACGCCCAGCTATTATATGCGGTGTCATACCTGTTAGAGACCTCAAAATATATCTGTATTTTCTGCCCGGCATACGGAGTTAGATTATACTTTACATTCGTCCAGCCAGTATCTTCAAGTCCATTGCCCCCCAAGCAGCGATTTACTGGTGTAGCAAGTACATTGCCGTTTTCATCTTTTATATACATAGTAAAGAAATCATAGTTGCAGTAATCATATGAATAAAATCTATAATAGAAAGATAACTCGCTCTCTTTACCTAAAGGCAATTCTATTGTCTGATAAATATAATCATATCCATTTGCTACATTGTTATGATCTCTAAAACCAATCAGTGCGGAATATTTGCCTATGTATGGAACTTGTGTATCAACTTTATGATCACCCGGACCACCAGCTGTCCACCCTGTAAAATCTCCGGTTTCAAATCCGCCATTATTGATAATAGGAATAGGAGTTGAAAATAATACTTTATTGCCTTTCCTAATTTCCATACTTTTTGCACCATTCACATAAGGGATAGTGAAAGTTATAGATGTATCATTATATTTTTTCGGAGGATCCCCCATTGCAACAAATGAAACTCCAAAACTTTTGGTGTATAACACCTCTCTTCTGTTATTTTTAAGTACAATCGAATAATCCCCTCTAGGAACATCTGCAATTTGTCCATCCTTCAAAATTTCTACATTTTTAAATGACCCTGTTCCATCCTTTCTTACAACAAAACTTACCTTTAAATAATTGCCGTCTTTTTGATTTGTACTTTTAGTCACACATTTACTTGCTCCTACTCCACTTGCTCCATTATATGTTGCCAACGGAGGTATCGCCACGAAGCCATGATTCCCACATAACACTTTATGAAGATGGGATACTGATGAAGATGAATAGTCGCTCAAAGGAAGATCGCCCGCACTCATTATGGAAAATCTGTCGTCACTAAATCTATAACCCAAACATTCAAAAGAAGACCCATTACATCCTCCTTTTCCACATATATATCCCTTCCCATCTTCGGTCAGCAAGCTACTATTTTTATTTCCATATAAATTTAATTGTGCACAACTACACTTTGACGCGCAATTAAGTCCCTTACAATAATTATTAGCAAGAGCATAGGAGGTTAGAGAGATGCATCTCCAATCAGAATCCGGACTATGTTTATTTGGTGCGTTGGGATTATAAAATGGATAATTAGAATCAGTATTACAAGGATTTGATGGAAGATAATAATAAAAATACGTAGGAGAAGTAGTTGTAGGATGATAACAAACACCTTGTATACAGTGGTACGCACCATTTGCTGAACAATTGCATACATCATTCAGAGTACATCCAACATTATTTGGACAACTACCTAAACCTGCTTGAAGAAGATCATTATTTTCTTGAGTCCAGCCACTGTCAGAAAAATTATATTCATCACATAACATATAGGTATGTCCTAATTCATGAGAACTTAGAGCTGGATCGTTATAATATACTATTGCAGTATCGTAATGAATATCATAAGGAAGCTGTGTATATCCTCCCACACCACAATTATTTTCCATATCGTAAGTTGTTAATCCAATATATCTATCCCCTCTTACGCCATTATTTAAGGCCCAATTTTTAATTCCTTCAAGAACATGGTTTATATTATTTGTATTCCATGCATCACATATCTGTTGACCAGTTATATCAGGACTTCCATTTACTATTTTTATCTCAACTTTCATTCCGCAAGCATTAAGTCCGGATTTCTCCAAAAAGTAGTTTGCATGTTGTTGGACGGTGTTATTAAAATTAGCAATATTGTCATCCCACGCAACCCTCACAAATACTAATTGGATGGTTTTAAACGCATAAACTTCACCTTCTGGCACACCTATTGCGACAACGCCATCTGAAATTGCTGGTGAAGAAGTATATATATCGTTTTCTATCCATCCAACATTCGGGGTTGCGTAGCTCCAGTTCAGTGTACCTTCTAATGCGTTTAATGCATAAAATTTATTATTCTCTGCCAAAAAGAATACCTTACCATCTGCAACTGCTGGAGCCGATTGGATAGCGTCACCAACAGGATATGTCCATGCAACAGAATAGTTTGTTAAATTTATGGCATAAAAGTTTCCATAAGTGCTACTACTTCTTATTCCTGTTCCAATAAATACTCTATCTTTCCAAACTGCTGGAGCCATCTTTGAAGCAATGTATTCTCCATTTAGATAAGTTTTATTATACTGGAATATATTTGTCGTGTTCACAAAATATACATATCCCTTGTCAGTTCCAAAAATCAATTTATCATTTATAAGCACTGGCGGGGACAGACCAACAGACCCACATCCTTCTTCTGTTACCGTAAAATTCCATTCTATATTTCCATTTGATAAATTTATAGCGCTCATTTTGCATCTATAAATTTCCGTATAAGCTATTCCAGCTACAGATATTGCAGGATTTATTGTCTTAGCCGAGAAATAAGAAAAATTCTTTTCAAATGTTTTATCGCCATTAGACGCATTCAGTAGATAAAGCGTATCATTTGTATTTCCATCTCTATGGCACCTAAAAATAACTTTGTTATTTGCTACTGTAAGAAAACTCGCTGTTCTTCCGTTACCTGTAAAATTCCACAATTGGCCTCCGTTTGATAAATTTAGCGCGTAAATCTTACAATCGCCTGTACCAACATATATAGTATCACCTACAACTGCCGGAGTGAATGAAAAATAGAAGATAATGCCGCCCGAGCTATAACTCCATGCCAAGTTTGAGATAGATTTATTCCAGATCTTACTGCCATTGGACTCACTAAGTGCATAAATCTGATTATCCTTTACGGATGTAATAATAACTTTTCCATCAGTTATCACGGGCGAAGAATGACTCAGTGTTGCACTAAAATTCCATATGGTGTGATTTTTTCCGGGCGCGCTACTTGTTTCAATATAACCAGTCTGTTGAGTATCATGATGAAACATTGGCCAATCAGCACTTACAGACATAGCCAAACCAATACTCAAAAGCACAATCACTCCTATCTTAAATATAAAATTTTTATCTGTCATTTTAAAATTTTTATTTTTGTTATTTTTACATTTATTTTTTGTTATTTTCATCGCTTACATTTATACTCTCTACATCTCTCGGCACCTCAATCATATTATCAGGTATAGGCGGCATTTCTATAACCTCTGGAACTTTCTCTTCTACTAAACCTGCAATTGATATATCCTCTGTGACTATGCCTTTTTCATTAAAGCATAATCCATGTGTTATTTTGCCCTTTTTATCCAACACCTTAACACAATTTCCTATTGTTTTATTTACGATTTCCAGGTCGTGTTTGGATGTACCTTGTTTGATAGACACATGTTGCAATATTTTTTCTGAACTAACTTTTATGCCCTTCACATTCATGTCGCCTTTTTTATCTGAAAGGTCAACCGATGGTTTTTTTGGCAAATCAGGAATACCCTCAATTTTTATAGTGCCCCCACCAGTATGTAGATATGGGCCGTCCATATATTCTTTTAATTCATCGAGCACTTCAACTGGCAATCCCTCAGGTAATTCAACTGGCACATCCACAGTTTTTCCGGAAGTATTTTTATTTATCAAGCCATCTTGGGTACTCCCGAAGCCAATAATAATTCCAAAACCCACAAAGACTATAACTATCATCACAGATAGTCCAACTTTTTTTAAATTATTATGTTGCATTTTCTTGTTTTGTTTAATATTTTATTTTTGATTATTTTTTTAAATTTTTAATCGGTGCTCATCCCTTTAAATTGGGATAATTAATTTGTGAGATATTTTTTAAAAATCTGCTTAAAAATTATATTTTTAAGCAAATAAATTTTTTGAAATATCATTTAAAAATCCAAAAGATTTTTAAAGATTGAAAACTCATAGTTTTCAGTAAAATTAAATATTATAATATTTATAAATTTAATTTTAC
>MNZY01000099.1 GCA_001873845.1 Candidatus Altarchaeum sp. CG2_30_32_3053
AAAAATTATGGTTGAAAAAGACATCAGAAGATTGCCAGTAATAAGTAATGGAGCGTGCATTGGCATTATCACGATGAAAGATGTTCTCAAGGCACTGATAAAATAACTGGCTCTTATGTAAAATTTTTGGTAATGGCCTACTAAAATTAGAATAACTATATATTTGTTTTTTTACTATTATTTTTATAAACATTTTTGAAAACAATGGAAAACCAAAATAAAAAAACGATGTTAGAAGCGAACAGATTACTCTCAAATTAATTAACCCTATTTAAAGAGATGAGCACCCAAAATTTCCTGCTGAATTCATTTTATCTTTTATCTTTCTCCTTTCTGTTAAAATTATGTTTTTATAACAATATTTAGATCAGTCCAGAAAATCCTTATTTGCTATCTTTTCAGGCAGATATTTTTCGGTTATGAAACTTATCCCTCTTGCCGACAATGCCTCAATTTCCGCCTTTGCCCTAAATTTTTTCATAATATCAAACTGCTCTTTCCAGTCATTTTTATCTTTGAACCATACATAATTTCTCATCTCATCCAGCCGCTTCAAGTCAACATCCTTTAATTTTATCAGATTCCTTTTTAACCCGTATTTTTCTATATCCTTTCCGTTCAGTCCCAAAAATTTACATTTCGGTGTTGAAAGCATATCAGAAAGATGTGATAATCCGATAGAACCGTACTTTATTACAGAATAAATATAAATCCCCCACGGGTCAAAATCAACAAGTATATATACAGGAAGCGAAAATTCCTTATTCAGCCGCTGGATTAATCTTCTTACTCCCCTCGTTGTCTGTCCTCCGGATTCAATAATTATACAGTTATTTTTTTTCCAGAATTTATCCTCGTTTAAACGATTCCATATAGCATCCTTTTCCATAAAAAGTACAAATTTTGCATCAACGCTTTTAAATTCTACATTTTCAATATTGCTTGGCACTGCCCAGCCGCCACTCCCCATCCTGCCCCAATCAATTATATCTCCTCCATCGTTTATTACAACATTTCCTGCAACACTGCCTTTCTTTTTTGCATTTACATGTAAATTTTCCCGTAACTCGTCAAGCAATAACTCCAGGTCTTCAACGGCATTGTCGCTCTCTATCTGTTCATCAACTAAATTTATCTTTGTATCCGGAAGTGTGCGTTTTAGCATATAAAACAAATCCCTAAGCGATGTTGTTTTTTCGGTTTGTAGTAATTCTTTATAGATAACTGCAGCAGCAGACAATGTCTGGGTAAAATTCCTTGTATGGGCGATGTTTAAAAAATTTCTCCTGCTCTTTTTGTCTTTCATGACGATTTTTAAATTTTCTTTGTCAAATTCAACATTGCCAAGTGTTCGTACAGGTATATCAAAATATGGTGATTCGTTTGTATTCAGCACATCAATGACAAAATTTCCCAGATTCCTTATTTTCATCTCTACATTAGTTTTTACATTGGCATTTTTATCAGTTTTCACTCTTTGGTATTAAATTTTGTGTTTGGGTTTAAATTTTTTGATTTATATTTAATTATGATTTCTGTCTCATTACTTTTTTCAATTTGTTAAATCTATCTATTACAACATTCCATTCAATAAGCGATGTCTGACACCCGTAATTTTCAACAACAAAAGAGGCGGTTGCATTTCCAAGCCTTACGCAGTCAGTCAGGTTAAAATTTTTCATATGTGCGGCAATAAAGCCAGCATTAAACGCATCTCCTGCCCCGCTTTCATTAACTGCTTTTGTTTCATAAGCATCAACATGGACCTTCCCGGAATTTGTAATAACATCAGCTCCATTCGCACCTTTTGTGATGATTAAAATTTTTTTATTTCCGAAATTTACTGCTTCCTCCAGGTTTTTTTCCATACAAATTTTATATTCCTCTTCATTTACTACAAAAACATCAACTGACTTTAAAATTTTCCTGAACTTTTCTTCATCTTCTTTGCTTAACTCAAATATACCATATCCTGGATTAAAGACAACAAAATTTTTGTTCTTTTTGCATAATTTTACAACCTTCAGGTATAAATTTAAATATGTTCTTGCTAAATACACACATTTTGCATTTTCAATTATATCGGGATGAACATCCTTTGCCAGTTCTTCAACCTTCTCACTTACACCTTTATAAAAAAAACTTATAAATCTATCTTGATTTTTAAAAAATAAAGAATGTGTTGTTTCGCCGAATACCGCTTTTAAATTTAATCTTATGCCTAAATTTTGCAGATAAGAAATGTAATCATTTGCATCATGTCCAGCAATGCTGAAAAAATCAACATCCAGGCCAAGTTTTCTTGCTGCAACTGCTGTGTTCGCTCCCATCCCACCAAAAAATTTTTCTAAAGTTACGGCTTTTGCTGATTCATTTAGTGATGGAATATTGTCTACTTTATAAAAATAATCAATACACATATCTCCGAACACAAGTAAATCAACTTTATTGGTATTGTTTTTCATTGTGGTTTATTTTGACTCTTATTTTTATTCTGTTTTATAATTTTAATAATTTTAAATTTTAAATAATTTAGATTTAATTTAGATTTTCATAGCATCCTTTTCATAAAATTTAAAAATTTCTTTTCCAAAATGGACACAACCCTCATCTTTGCAGTGCAAAAATTCGTGCCATTCAACATCTCCGTTCTTTTTAAACAAAAACAATGCCATTTCATTGTCTGTGAGGAGCAGGGTAAATTTATCAAGATTCCTGGAAATCATGAGTTTTGCATTTTTATTTTTCTTCATTGCATTTATCATTTCAAAAATTTCTTTGCTGTTTTCAATGCTTTTCTTCACAGTTTCGCTTATTATAACCCTGACATCAATTCCTTTTTTCACTGCTTCACCAACATTACCGATATAGTTTTCCGCATAACCAGAAACAACACCGCACAACTATTTTCCGTTTAAAATCATTTCTCTAACCTTGTTAAAAGCTTTTATATTGTTATCATAAGAATCTTTTATTATTTCTGAATGATGCAAGGTATGTAAGAATGGCAAATAATGCACAGGTATGTTTATCATGTGTTCGTTCCAGTATTCTTCATATCTTTCAATTGCCAGAAACAGTTTGAGCAATTCAATAAATTTGCCTTTAACGCGCACCCCTTCTTCCGATAGTTTCCTTCCATTAAAATCTCCTTCAATAATTTCATTATCCTTCAAGTTGACAACAATATAATTTGTATTTCCTATACTTTAGCTGTAAATTTCATTATAGATGTCTGACTCACACATTCCATAGGGTTATGTGCCATTTGTAAAAGAGGTATTATCGTTAGCGTATCAGAATTCTCCACTACGAGCAACAAGTATGATTATTTTATTGTTATTACTTATGTCTTTGGGGATTTATGGATGTCTAACCGAAGAGCGTGGTTGGTGGTCCGCAGTTCTAATAACTATTTTTGATATAATGGTGATTTTTTTTATGGCGCGGGAAGAAAGAAATAAGAAGAACACAAAGAAGGAAAAAAGGAAATAAAATATCTAAAACATGAACAAATGACAAAATGCAAACAAACAAATTAACACCGCTTACAGTAGCAATTGTTCTGATAATAATAACAATTGGATGATTGTATAACTAACCCAGAAGAACCGACAAACAATAAAATCAACCAAGAAGATAATATTAATTACACAGAAAATAATGTACAAAATAATTCAATTACGCCAAAATTAAAAGTAGAATCAGGAGAACTTGAAATAAACACAAAAACATCCTTTGAAATCAATATGTTGTGTTGTCTCAACCAGCATACACTTAATCAAAAATATATTGATACTTCACAACAGATTTCTATTTTATAAAGGAATTCTAATTTAATTACCTCTTCATTAGAGAAAACGAAATCATTCAAATAAAAATATTAAGAAAAAAACAAATTTTTTAAAAATAAATTATTTTCGACTTTATGGATGGACACTAATTAATCACACAATTATAAATAAGAACATTCTTATTTTATTAAGTCGTATCTAAAAATGAATGCTATTGCAGTAACAGCACCGAGCAGATTACATTTTTCACTGATTGATTTAAACGGCGAAATCAAAAGGATTGACGGCGGATTTGGCGTATCTTTACAAAATCCGAATTTTAAAATTCTCGTTGAACGGGCGGAACAGACCAAAATTTCTGGGACAAAAGATACAAAGACATGCGAAGAAATTTTAAAGACAACATATATGATAAAGAAAAAATACGACATTAAAAACAATTATAAAATTTACCTTAAATCCGAAATTCCGAGACACAGCGGATTCGGCTCAACAACGCAGTTAAATTTAGCAATAGCAAGTGCTATGTTGAAATTAGAGGAAATTTTTATTTCTCCGTATGAAATTGCAATGACTGTCAAAAGGGGCGGGACAAGCGGGATTGGAGTTAAGGCTTTTGAAAGCGGCGGATTTATCGTTGATATAGGACATAAATTCGGAAAAGGCAACGAAAAGGACTCTTTTGTTCCTTCATCTGTTTCAGATGCAAAGCCCGCAAAAATTTTGTTCAGGCAGGACTTTCCGGATGACTGGATTTTTGTCTGTGCCATTCAGAAAAACAAGGAAATTTATGCAGAAAGCGAGGTTGAAATTTTTAAAAAATACTGCCCTATAAACAGAAGAGATGTTGAAAAATTGTGCCATTTATTGCTTATGAAAATTTTACCTGCTGTAATTGAGAAGGATATAGAAAATTTTGGTGGTGGCTTAAAGGAGGTGCAAAATCTGGGTTTTAAAAAGATTGAGGTTGAAATATCTGGCTTAAAAAATTTTATAGACGAATTAGGTAAAATTTCTTATGGGGCTGGCTTAAGTTCATTCGGTCCGTATGTTTATGCGTTAACAAAAGGCAAAAAGCATGCAGAAGAAGTAATAAATTATCTGAATGAAAACGAGATAAAAAATTTTATGTGTGTGCCGGATAATAAAGGGGCGTATTTTGAGTATTTAAAAATATAAGAGATTTTTAAAGATTGAAATCCAAAGATTTCAGTATTTGTGAGTAAAACAAAACAAAATTTAAAGCACACCTAATATTGATTTCCGGTAATTTTTATGTTGGGGTTATTTCGTGAATCGTGCAAATTTAATTTTTAAATTCTAATCCTTTCATAAATAAAATTCAATTATTATATTATTGTCAAATTTATAATTCATAATTAAATTTTTAAAATAAAATAAAACAAAACAAATAAAACAAAACAAATAAAACAAAACAAATAAAACAAATAAAACAAATAAAATTTAAACCATTAAAATGGGCTTTTTGGATAGTATATTTGGAAAAGAAGAAAAAAAGGAAATTAAACCAATAGTAAGCCAGCACGTAGACATAAATGAAATTATAAAAGCGATGGAAAAAACCGGGGCAAATGTTGGTGGTGAATTTGGCGGGTTAAATTTGGTAAAATCTTTGCCTTTAACAAATGATATTGATGTTGAAGCAGGAAGAACAGAATTAATGAAGGGAAACATTGTCATATTTAGAATACCCAACGAAATTTTATATGCACAAAACAAAGAACGACTCGGTTTGCTTCTCAGCAGGACAAAGCAGATTGTAGATACCTTACACGGAGATGTAAACAGAGTTACAGAAGATAACAGTAAATTGCTGGTTGTACCTGCTGGAGTTAAGATCGTAAAGGAGTAAAAAAGGAAGAACACAGGAGAGGAATCAAACATAAGAGCATGGATGAAATTTCAGAAATTTCAGATGAAAAAATTTCGAATATATTTAAAGAATCTGCCAAAAATTTAAATTTTTCCTTTTCAGATGATGACCTAACTGACCTATGTATATATGATATGACTGACGGAACAAGAACATCAACAAATTTAAAGGGCAGCAATGCATACATTGACGGCGGATTGTTTGCACTTCGGTTTACAAATATATTAAGAGCATTAGGAGCAAAAAACATATACTTGAATGTAATTCACACAGGCCATAAAAAAAGAGTAAATTATAAGGACATTTATGAGGCGATGCTCAAACTTGTTGATGTTTATCTAAATTACGCAAACAAATACAATGCAAAATTAAAATTTTTGGGAAATCTTGACGAAAGGATTGATTTTGGAGACAGTAAATTTAATCTCAGAGAAATTTTAAAGGGTCTTGAAAAGAAAACGCAAAACAACAAAGGCATAACAATACATATCTTAATAAATTTCTCTACGAGATGGCTTTCAAAACACGAAGAAATATTTAAAATTTTGCCTGAAATTAATGTTGTTGTTAGGCATACAAAGGGCTATATAAACGGAGATATGCAGATTTTTGGCAGGATGGACAACCACTCGCTTGTATATGCACAAAACGGTTCATCGTCAACAAACTGGAGCAACAGGCAGATTGTTTATCTTGCGGCTATATGTCTTAAAAGTTATATACTGAACAAAGGAACGCATCTAACCAAAATTTATGTTTCTGGAGAGGATGAAAAGGTAAGGGAGGACAGAGAAATTAAACTTTCATTAATCCATAAGGACTTTTATGATGAAAAGGAAAAGGAAAACAGGCAGGAAAATGAAGATAAAGAAAACAACAAAAATAAATTTAAAAAAAGAGCAATCATATTTTCTGCTGTCGGGCCTGAGATTTATGAATTTTAAATTTACTTTTTCTGATATTATTTGTTAATTGACTAATTTATGTCTTGTTTCATTTATTTCAGAAGGGCATTTATATAAGCGTCCAGTTCAATTATTCTTTTAACTGCTTTATGGTTTTTTCCGAGTTTTCTTTCAAAATTTTCAACTGTCTGCTCTATTCCTGCAACTTTATCCTCATCAACGAGATTGTCTGCATGAGCGATAATTTTTTCTTCAATTGTTTCCGGAATATAAGCCATTTCTCCGATTCCAATAATCATTGCTTCATCTTTATCAATTCCCGCACCGACGTGCCTCTCGCATATCCTTGCTAATTTTTCAATAAAAATTTTATCACAGGAACCTAAATTTATGTTTGTATCATTCGTTAAATTTCTTAAAATTTTAGCACCTACTATTCCGTGTGCAATGCCGTGTGTTTTTGACCTGCCCAGATCGTGCAGTAATCCGCCAGTTTCAACCAGATTTAAATCAATAATGAGGTTTTTCTTTTTTGAGATTTCAGCTGCAATTTCAACTGCCAGCTCTGAAACGGCAATGCTGTGCCTGATAGTTCTTTCACTTACTCCTTCCTTATTAAGTAAATTTATCGCGAATGGCTTATCAATCATAATGAATTATTAAAAGAAAGAAATATAGGTAATAAATTTAAAAAGAAAATAAAAAATTTCTGATGCCTTTTCACCTATGTGCTTTTAAGTTTGTTTACTCTGTGTCTTTGATAGTCCAATATCCTCTTGTTTAAAGGGTGATCCTGCTTTGCCCCAAGGCGTGTCAATGAAACAACAAATGCACGGCCATTGTATTCAATAGAACAAACAATGCCTCCCATATCTCCTGAATCAAACACCTTTGTTACTTTCAATTCACTATCTTTATCAAGGGTTTTTATCTGCCCGTGAAGATACTGCTACAGTTCTGGTGCCGGATGAAAATATATAGGCAAATGTTTTTCCATTTCTTTGACGAGTTTTGTGGCGTCATCCATTTTTTATTCAAGCACACAAGTTTATCACTTAAAGTAACGACTTAAAATAGCGGTTTCATCCTGTCGGCAAGCTTTTTCAATACCTCCGGCTTTGTCGTGTATTCCATTTCATCCGATGCCAGTGTTCCGGGCATAAACGGACCGTGCCCCCGCATATATCTTGATATATTCATTGACTGCCTTCTTGTTACATCCCATACAGATCCCTCAAAATAATCTAGTGGAATGTGTTCTCCAACTGCACTTTCCACTCTTTCAGGGTCTTCTAAACCAACGATTGTTCCGTCACAAATCTGAAATCCAATTGCACATAATCGCGGAGGTCCGTCAAAATATGTGGGGCTTGAATCCGCCACACTGCATGGATACCATGCTCCGTAATGACTTCCCCTCATCCATCCCGCAACTAATTGTGGAAATGCAAACGGCTGTAAAATTTCTCCGATAGCAGGCAAACCTGACTGCGATCTTACTATTGCAACCGGGTCATCCTTGCCAACATAATGTCCAGCAGATACATTTAACTTATCTGTGCTTACAACTGCTGCAACTCCGATCTTTTCATCCTTGCACCAGATCCTTTTTATAGCATATCTGTAAGTATCACTGATTAATGACAATACCTCGTAGGACTCTTCGGGCGTACTTAATGTTATACCTTTATTACCTATAACATCCTGTATTTCAAAATTAAATCCCTGTTGCATTCTTGAGTCAATTACCAGGCCGGTTGTTGTAAACGGATCCATAAAAATTTTTGACAATGGCAAACTATATGCCGATGGTTCTGTTTTATCCGCCATGAAGAAAACAGTTGGTTCCGACTTTCTTTCTTCAAATTCCATTTCTGCTGCACCTGGACCCATTCCTTTTACATTTCCAGAAAATGCATCACTCAGTAAGTCCTGCCCGGCCCCATACAAATGATATTTTTTTGCAAACTCCGTTGCTTTAAGAAAAGCACTCCACGCTAATTTGTGTATATCTTTATTGTTTTCTCCTTTGTCATGCGTCATTATCAATTGCATATCATCTCCGACTCTTGTAACATAAAAGTCTTTTATTGTTTTATTTTTAACACCTTCTTTTAAAACCTTCCTGCATGCTTCAAACATTTTCGGGTGAGGTATGCTGTGTCCTGCCACCGAGCCAACATCTGCCTTAATCAAACTTATTGTTGTTTTTACCATTTTAAATTTTTATTTTTAAATTTTTATTTTTAAATTTTTCTGTTTTTTTAAATTTTTAAATTTTGTTCTGTTTGTTCTGTCTTGTTTTGTTTTTTATCCAACTGTTTTGTCAAATTCATCCACAGGAATTGCCGGAAGTGTTCTAAATCCGATTCCAGTTGCTTTTGCAATATTTACCGATGCTTTTATTGCTTCGGTATTTCCGGGGAAATCCACAACAAAGCACAAATCATAATTTCCAAGCACCGCATACATTGCATCAGCCCTTCCTCCTTCCTTTTTGATTTCATCTGCAACTGCTTTTGTCCTTTCTTTGGAAATTTCCTTAATTCCTTCTACACTATATCTTCCCAACATTATATATG
>MNZY01000100.1:0-3049 GCA_001873845.1 Candidatus Altarchaeum sp. CG2_30_32_3053
TATGATAGTTTAGGTGATTTCAGAAAAGCAATTGAATTCCATGAAAATTCCCTGAAAATTGATAAAGAAATCGGGGATAAAGCAGGCGAGTCAGCATGTTATACAAATTTAGGTGTGGCTTATCAAAGTTTAGGTGATTTCAGAAAAGCAATCGTATTTCTTGAAAATTCCCTGAAAATTGCTAAAGAAATCGGGGATAAAACAGGAGAGTCAAAATGTTATACAAATTTAGGTGTGGCTTATCAAAGTTTAGGTGATTTCAAAAAAGCAATTGTATTTCTTGAAAATTCCCTGAAAATTGCTAAAGAAATCGGGGATAAAACAGGCGAGTCAAAATGTTATACAAATTTAGGTGTGGCTTATCAAAGTTTAGGTGATTTCAGAAAAGCAATTGTATTTCATGAAAATTCCCTGAAAATTGCTAAAGAAATCGGAGATAAAGCAGTCGAGTCAAAATGTTATACAAATTTAGGTAATGCTTATCATAGTTTAGGCGATTTCAAAAAAGCAATTGAATTTCATGAAAATTCCCTGAAAATTTTTAAAGAAATCGGGGATAAAGCAAGCGAGTCAGCATGTTATACAAATTTAGGTATTGCTTATCATAGTTTAGGTGATTTCAAAAAAGCAATTGAATTTCATGAAAATTCCCTGAAAATTGCTAAAGAAATCAGAGATAAAGCAGTCGAGTCTAAATGTTATGGAAATTTAGGTATGGCTTATCAAAGTTTAGACGATTTCAGAAAAGCAATTGAATTTCATGAAAATTCCCTGAAAATTGCTAAAGAAATTGGGGATAAAGCAGGCGAGTCAGCATGTTATACAAATTTAGGTGTTGCTTATGATAGTTTAGGTGATTTCAGAAAAGCAATTGAATTCCATGAAAATTCCCTGAAAATTAAGAAAGAAATCGGAGATAAAGCAGACGAGTCAAAATGTTATAGAAATTTAGGTGTTGCTTATGATAGTTTAGGTGATTTCAGAAAAGCAATTGAATTCCATGAAAATTCCCTGAAAATTGCTAAAGAAATCGGAGATAAAGCAGACGAGTCAGCATGTTATGGAAATTTAGGTAATGCTTATCAAAGTTTAGGTGATTTCAGAAAAGCAATTGAATTTTATTTAAAAGCAGAGAAAATTTTTGAGGAAATCGGGCAGAAACATTATCTTAAATTTGTTTATAAAAATATAGCAATTGCTTATGACAAAATGAATGATTTTGAAAAGGCAGAGAAATATAAAAGAAAAGCAGAAGAAATTTAAATTTTAAAATCACTTAACCACTTAACTGTCAGATATGGATATATTTATTTTGCCCGATAGCATAAGGAAAAAATTTAAGACCACATATGGAAAATTATTCAAAAACACCGAAGAATTAAGAAAATTTAAGGACACATTTAAGGCGAAATTTAAAAATAAATTTATTATCTGTGTCGGCGATGTTGTAAGCAATTCAATGTTATGCGAGGGATGGGATGTCAATTTATGTGTGTATGATAATAAGACATTAAGAAAGGAATTAAGAAAGGAATTAAGAAAGGAATTAAGAAAGGAATTAAGAAATGACTATAACAAATACAAAGATAAAAATAAGAAAAATTTAGAAAATTTCAAAGGTAAGAAATTTACCGTGTGGAATCCTGCGGGAATGCTTACAGAGCATGCCTTTGAAATCGTCCAGGATGCATTAAATTTTAAACACTCGCTGATTTTTGTTGACGGTGAGGAGGACTTATTTGTTATTCCCTGCGTTAAAGTTTGTCCGCCAGATACTTTTTTGTTTTATGGGCAGCCAAACGAGGGAATTGTAATGGTTGAAATTAATATGGCTGTGCAGAAAGATATTGAAAATTTATTTGGCGGATTTTATGCAGGGGTCTGTGAAGAAGTATGTGCTTACGGGCATGAAAATGTGCTTTCCGGACACAAAATAACATTTGAAGTCACAAAGGATGAATATTTAACAAAAAAAGGAGATTGTATAATAGGAGTTAATGCCGATAAAGGTCTTGCGGATTTTTCGGAAAATTTTAAAGATACATTAAAGCATGCAGACACATTCGTAAAAATTTTCATAGCCGGCGCCCAGTTCAGGGAAGAAGTCAATGCGAGAGGCAGCAAAAATTTAATTTTAACGAATGAGAATGACATTGTCGTAAGGAAAAGTAAATTTATAGATGACAGAACTATTGCCATAATGGCGGATAAAGCAGCAGCTGATTTAGACAGAGAAATGGTTAAAATGCTGGCAAAAGGAAAAGAAAAGGCAGCAATAATTTTGAAATTTGTTGTCTGGCAGGAGCAAATAAATGAGAAATATAAATTTTAAATGAGAAATATAAATTTTAAATTCCTAAAAATTTCATTCCTGTCATTGCGGCATAAATAACAACCGAAATTTTGAACGCCTTGCCAATCACAATCCACAATAAAAATTTCTTAAAATCCATCTTCAAAGCACCTGCAACAATTGTAAGCAGGTCCCCGACAAACGGAATCCACGGAACTGCCAACAGTACAAATACCCCGTATTTGTTGAACCAGGCCTCTAATTTTTTCTCGTCTTTAACTTTTCTTTTTATTATCCAATATATTCCCTTAATTCCAATAAGGTAATTTAGCGTTGCACCACATACCGAACCAATAAGGGCAAAAACAAAAACATTTATTAAACTCGTAGATTGTAATTTCGCACTAAGGATTATTAACGGTTCAGACGGAATCGGCAATATGGAAGATGATAAAAAACATACTATCAGTAAGCCAATCAGTTCATATTCTATAAAAATATCTTCAAAATTTACCATTTAAATTTAATTAATGGTTTTTATTTTATTTTTATTTATTTATAAATTAGTTATTTTATTTTAACACTATTTAAGAATATTTGGTATTTCATTATTTCATTTCATTATTT
Organism: Candidatus Altarchaeum sp. CG2_30_32_3053; assembly: GCA_001873845.1. Lineage (GTDB taxonomy): Archaea > Altiarchaeota > Altiarchaeia > Altiarchaeales > Altiarchaeaceae > Altiarchaeum > Altiarchaeum hamiconexum. Next base: position 2,921 of record MNZY01000100.1, read on the forward strand.
CATTTCATTACTTTACATTACTTTCATTTCATTACTTTACATTACTTTAATTTCATTATTTAATTTCATTACTTTACATTACTTTAATTTCATTATTTAATTTCATTACTTTACATTACTTTAATTTCA
>MNZY01000100.1:3056-11826 GCA_001873845.1 Candidatus Altarchaeum sp. CG2_30_32_3053
ATTATTTAATTTCATTATTTAATTTTTAAAATTTATAAAATTAATTGTAAAACATGAATAAAAGATAAATTTAAAAGGAAAATGAGGTGTCCGGAATGTAAAGGAATTATGTTTGTATTTGGTAAAATACAGACAGAAAAAGCCCAGCAGGATGCGATAAAAAGGTATTTAAAAAATACATACCTGCCTGAATTAGGGGCTAAAAAGGAAAATTTAATCGCAGATTTGGAAGGTGCAGAACATATCTATAAAGAAGGAATCATTGAAATTATGGGAAAAAGCGGGGTGATTGGAAATTTAAGTGTAAAAAGTGATATAAAAATAGATAAAAGATACGGCTGTCAAATAGGAGGAGATGCATTTATTTATCCTCTGGGAAAAGCTGTCTTTGAAAATGGCCATACAACAATATATTCAGACAATGGCGATAAAGGAGAATGTCTGTTCACGATTGAGGACTTTTCACTGGCTAAAGAAAAGCAAATTGCCTTATGGGAAAATTTAAAGAAAAATTTAGATAAAAATATTATTGATAAAGTGACTTTGCTAAATGATCTGGAGGGGTGTGAAATAAGCCGTGAAGGGTGTGAAATACTTGTTAAAAAGGAAAATAAAGCAGTTCTTTTAATTTATTTAAAGTGTGTTCTTTCTTTAAATGCTGAAAAAGAAAAGGAATGGACAATTGGCTTTACCGAAAAGACCGATAATGAAATACAAATATTTTATGAAAGTGCTTTTCCTGATACTAAAACCGGCGAAATTATATGCTCAAATTGCGGAACGATTATAGAATCAGATATTATAGATACCGGTGCTGAATGGCGTTCATTTGACAGCGGGCAGAGAGAAAAAAGATCAAGGGCAAGTGGTGCAATAAAAGATGCAAAAGTAAGTAGGGGACTTACAACTGAAATAGACAGATATGACAGGGATGCAAAAGGCGGTGGATTTGAGGCGGAAAGAAAAGTTGAATTATACAGAATGAGAAGATTACAAACAAGAAGCAGGATGAGCGATAGTGTGGGTAGAAATTTATCAATTGCATTGCCGGAACTTGACAGGATGTGTAGTTTGCTGGAGCTGGGAGAAACAATAAAGGAGGACTGTGCTCACTTATACAGGCAGGCGGTAGATAAGGGATTTGTTAAAGGAAGAAGTATAGAAAGTATACTTGGTGCAATAATATGCTATACAACAAGAAATAAGGGCGAACCAAGAACACTGGAAGAAATTGCAGAAAAAAGCGGAATATCAAAAAAAGAGATAGGGAGAAGTTATAAACATACACTTAAATCCATGAATCTAAAACCGCCCAGAACAAATGTAGAAAATTATATTACTTTGTACGCTTCAAAACTTGGAATTTCAAATACTGCCGAAGAAGAGGCGCAGAAAATACTTGCCGATGCAAAAAAGTACGGAATTACTGCTGGAAGGGGGCCTTCGGGGATTGCAGGAGCAATAATATATCTGGCATGCGAATGCATCGGGGAGAACTTTCCAAAGAAAGAACTGCTGGGTTTAGTGGGAATTACCCTTTCAACACTTCACAGCAGACGGGAAGAAATTAAAAATAAATTAAAGCTTTAACAAAACACAATCTAACATGCTTGGTTTTGAATTTGACAAAGGCAAATACAAAATCGCTTCAAAACATCAAAAGGAATGAGGCAATAAAATAATACCTAATTTAAAATTAAAAGTTTATAGGAACGAATCCATACTTGATTTGGGCTGCGGAGATGAAATACTGACTGAAAAATTATTGCAATTAGTACCAGACAGAAGGGTAGTTGAAATTGATGATTCTGTCGGAATGCTTAGCGAAGCGAAAAAATCAGAAAAAGAAAATTTACATTTCCTTGTCATGGATATTAACGATATGGACTTTTCAGATGAATTTGATTTGATATTTTCAAATGCTGTTTTGCATTGGGTTAAAAACATAAAAAATTACTTGTAAATTGTCGTGCTGCTTTGAAATCCTGCGGAATAATCAGATTTAATTTTGCCGGTGAGGGCAACTGCTCAAATTTTTTTGCTGTTGTTAAAGAAATACTCTGATATGATAAATTTCAGAAATACTTTTAGAAATTTCAATGGCTATAGTATGTGCCAACAATTGAAGAATATACCTTGCTGGCAAAGGGCTCAAAATTTAAGGATGCAGATGTTTGGGGTGAAAATGTAGATAGATATTTTAATAATACAGATGAAATGACAATGTGGATAGATCAGCCGTCGCTTGTGCCTTTTTTGAAACAAATAACAGACGAAGAAATGATGATTGAGAGGACTCAAAGAGAAGATGGAAGATGTTTTGAAACATTCAGAAGAATCAATGTTTTTGCAGGAAAATGAATGACGATAAAAAAGCAGCAATTGTTGTTTTACTTTTGATTATCTTAACTATTGCAGCATATCCGTTTACATCATTAACAGATGATAAGCAGGAAATTTACGGAATTCAAAGTTACAGCTTCTTTCAGGAGGGAAAAATTTATCCGTTAATTACCGCAATATTTACTCATCTTGATGAACGGCATATTTTTGGCAACACGGTTTTCCTTTTTGTTTTCGGAATAACTTTGGCAACATTTATCGGATGGAAAAAATTTCTTGTTGTTTATTTTATTGGAGGAACTGTGGGAAATTTAGCATGGGTAATTTATCCAGTTATTGATGAAGGAGCAGCTTCTGTTACTGCTGTCGGTGCTTCTGGTGCGGTTTTTGCTGCAATAGCTGCTCTCGCAATGGCAAAGCCGAAAAATGCAGCTGACATTGCCGAAAAATCAGAAATTTTAAAATTTTTTTCTTATGTTCCATGGCTTGGACTTATTTATACACTAATTATGGGAGAAGGAATACTCGGATTTCTTGGAATAATATTTTATTTCCTTTTTGTTACAATTCCTGACTTAATTTTAGGAGTAGCAACAGCACACGCAGCACACTTTGGTGGGATGCTCGCCGGACTGATTTTGGGCATTTTGTTTAAATTTAAAGGTGATTTTGAAGGTGATGAAAATGCAAAAAATAAAGAAGGTGCTGGAAAAAAATACGAGGATATTATGCCGGTCCATGATTACAATGATATAGTCAAAACCTGATAAATTTACTGCGATTCAGAGATTACAATAAATTTGGAAATTTTGAAAACAGAAATTTAATAACTCCCTCATAATTATAGGTAAGTTTAATTAATAAATAAATTATTTTAATTACGGAAATTTAAAAAATGGATGTGGAAATTTTAAACCAAAAGGACAACCGATTGCTGGAAAGAAAGGAATTAAATTTAAAGGTCTTATTTGAAGCCAATAAAGCAACACCAAAATTAAATGAAATAAAGGACACAATTACAGCAAAGTTAAATTTAAATCCGTCTTTGACAGTAATTGACAATATACATCAGCCGTTCGGTGTGCATTATTCGGAGGTTTATACAAAGGAATATGACAATGAAAATGCGATGACGGTGGAAACAAGACCTGTCTTAAAGAAAAATTTCGGAGATGAAAAGGTTAATGCACTTATGGGAATAAAAAAGAAGAAAAAATTAAAAGGCAAAAAGAAAGCAGCACAGGCAAAAAAATAAATAAAATTTAATGCATAAATTCATAAATTCATAAATTCATATAATGTTCTAAAATGGCAGCAGCAAAAGAAAAAGCAAAGAAGACAACCAAAAAAAGTGAAAATTACAATATTGTGGGCAATAAATTAATTAGAACAACAAAATTTTGCACGAGGTGCGGAGAGGGTGTATTCATGGCAAAGCATAAGGATAGATATAGCTGTGGAAAGTGCGGATATACCGAGTTCATCGGAAAGAAATAAGTGGGTTATGGTTATGGATGCCTTTAAAAAGTAAGTATTTATCTGTTAAAATATATCATTAGATAACATCGAATTGAGGGGTCAAGTAAATTTTAAAACACATATACCTCATTCGCCTTGAAATAGACATAAATTTTATCGTTAATACCTAAATTTAATTCCTCAAACGCCTGCTTTGTTATAAAAACAGCGAGTGGAATTCCAACATCAGCAACAACCTTTATTATGCCTTCCCTCCTCGGAATTTTTGAAATTTCGCAGATTTTCCCTTTGAAACTGTTTCGTGCGCTTGTCAGAATACTGTTTTTTGAAATCACAATATTTTCAGGATGGATTATCATAAAGACCCTGCCTTCATTTAAATTTGTTGAGTATATTTTTATTCCATTGACATCAATAATAGCAATCCTGTTTTCAACCCTGCTGATTCCTTCAAATAAATTTTCCGCCCCTGTAAATTTTGCGACAAATTCCGACCTGGGATTTCTGAAAATTTCATCTGCTTTGCCTGTTTGCAAAATTTCGCCTTTGTGCATTACCCCAAGACGATCTGCAAGTGAAATTGCTTCTTCAAAATTGTGTGTTATATGGATGGTTGTTAAATTTCTTTCTTTATGAATTTCTTTCAGAAAATTTTTAACTTCATTTTGTGTGTTAGGATCCAAAGCAGCAAGAGGTTCATCCAAAAGCAAAATTTTCGGATTTATGACCAGGACCCTTGCCAGTGATATTCTTTGCTTTTCTCCGCAGCTCAGATTTTTAACATCACTGTCCAGCAGATGATGGACTTTTAAAATTTTTGAAATTTCACAGACATTTTCATTAATCGCTTCTTCACTAAATTTTCTGATTTTTAATCCGAATTTTATATTGTCCATCACATTTAAATTTGGAAATAATGCATAATCCTGATAAACCAGACCGGTATTTCTCTTTTCTATCGGAACATTGCTGATGTCAATTCCGTCAATAAAAATTTTTCCGCTGAATTTATGTAAGCCGGCAATACACTCAACCAGTATTGTTTTTCCAGCCCCTGTCTCTCCTAAAATTACAAAGTATTCACCATGATTAATTTCTAAATTTATGTTTTTTAGTTCAAATTTTCCGAGTTTTAACGACAGGTCATGGATTTTTATCATTTTAAAATTTACTTTTTCTTTCTAATCATTTTAAAATTTACTTTTTCTTTCTAATCAGAAATCTTAAAAGTATAAAGACAATCAGGCAGAATATCAGCAATATTGCCGCAACTGCCTGCGAGACATATAATCCAGCAGTTAAAAATTTGTCATATATAATTGTTGTTGCAACCATGGGATAATAAGCAATTATTATTATTGCTCCGAATTCACTTATTGCCCGTGCCCATGTCATCACTGCTCCGACAAAAATATTTCTGAATGCGAGAGGAAATGAAATTTTTAAAAATACATAAAAAGGACTTGCTCCCAATGTCCTCGCAGCATTTTCCAGCCGGACATCTACGTTTTCAAAGCCCTCCCGTGAATAATTTATTATAAATGGAATGCTTACAAACAGCATCGCAAGTATAATTCCCGGAAGCGCATCAACAAATCTTATGAAGGAAAATTGTCCTATTAGTCCATGGGTTCCGAAGACGCTTAATAATGCGATTCCGGCAACTGTGTGGGGAACGACAACAGGAACATCAATCATGCCTTCAATAATTGTCTTTCCGTAAAAATTTTTTCTTGCCAAAAGATAAGCAAGAGGAACCCCGAATATAAATGCAATCACGGTTGCTAAAAATGCACAGAAAAAACTTAAAAGTATGGATTCCAAAACTACTTCGTCGGTTAAATTTTGGATGAAAATTTGTGTATTAAATACAGCAGATAAAATCAGATTTGCAAGAGGAATTAAAATAAACAGCAAGATTAATATTCCCAAAATTGCGAATACCAGAGTAAGTTTTTCTTTCATTCTGTTTTGTTAACAATGTGTATCCTGACTATTTGTATCCTTCACCTCTCAAATCAGGCGGAAATGAAAATTTTATCCATTGTAAAAGGTAAAGGGTGTAGCAAATTTATTTTCCTTCAACAACCAGATTTTTTAATTCATCGGGAACATTGCTTATATTATCAGCAATTGCTGGGGTAATCGGCAGCTGTCCCATATCCCTAAAGACCTTCTGGCCGTTTTCATCTATTACTGATTTTACAAATTCAATTGCTTCTTTTTTATGTTGTGCATTTTTTGGAATTGTGATTCCATAAACAATTGCATTTCCATGTTGAACATTTCCATCTTCAAGTTTGACACTGGCTTTTTTATAAATTTCATTCTTTGCATCATCTCCTAGGTTAATTTCCGGAGGCAACTCAACAAAATTAAATTTGTTCTGAATGGCAACACTTCTGTATATGAAAAAATAGTCAATCTCTCTCCTTTGAAGCCCGGATATCAGTTCCATTTCCAAACTTCTAACCATTACTTTATTTGTATCCGGGTTTATTTTTGCTGAATTTGGAACAATAATTATACAGGTTAAATTTAAATTTTCACCTTCGCATTTTGCTTTAATATTTGTGTTTTTTTCAACCAAATCGTCAAAAATTTTGCCATCATTGTATTTAAACTCTGCAAGCTGCACAACCATTACAGAACGATAACCGCATGGGTCGTTATTGGGATTTGAAAAGCCAAATTTAACATCGTCCTTTCTTAAAATTTCATACCAGTTATCTTTATTTATCTTGTTCCAGTGGTTGCTTTTGTTTGTGTAGGCAATTACAATGTCATTCGCTGCAAATTTTATTGTGAAGTCAGAATAGTTAGGATACATCATCTGCGGAATTAAGAAGGCATCAGCAGAGGTAACAACATCTGCATCTTTGTGCAGTTCGGTAACCTTTTTAATTGTTTGCACACTTCCCGCTGCTTCTCGCTGAACATCAACATTCTTATGTTCTTTTTCAAATTCCTTTTCAACATCCGATAACGGTTCGGTTAAACTTCCGGCATGAAAAATCTTCAATTGAACATACTCATTTGTTTGAGTAATATTTTCTTTTGGTTTTTCTTCAACACAACCGCTTAATAACACGCTTAACAACACAATTCCTGCTATTAACACTGTCAAATCTGCTGTTCCTGTTAATTTTATTTTTTGTTCCATCTTTGACTTTATAATAATTATATTTTAATATAATAATTATATTTTAATAAACATATATTTAGAATAACATATATTTAGAATAACATATATTTAGAATAATATAGGTTTTGAAAATAAATATCTGAAAACATGTAAATTTTACATGTAAATTTATAGATAAGAAAATTTATTTCCCCATCATAACATCCGTTGCTTTTATGATTGCAAATGTCTTATCTCCCTTCTTTAATTTCAAACGCTCGGCAGATGTTCTCGTTATTAAAGCAACAATTTCAACCGGGTTATCAATTTTTATCTTTATTTCGGCAGCAACACCTTCAATCTTAATTTCTTCTATTGTTCCGTTTAGTTTATTTCTCGCGCTCATTATGCTTAAACTCTCCCAAAATTTATCGGAAATTTCCAGATTCAGACCTTTCTCGTATACTTCATAGTCATTTAAAATTTCCTTTGCTTTTTCTCTTAGTGTTGTTCCTCTGCCTTTTCTTCCTCTTGAAATTATAAGTAGCAGTTTTTCATTCAAAGATTTTTCCATATCTTTTATTTCATCCCACGCATGCTTATAAGTTATTCCCATCTCTTTTGAGGCATTATTCAGCGAGCCGTATTTCTCAATAAATTTAAGAAGTTTAATTCTCTTCTCGTTTATTTTTCCGTCACTAAGCAAAATTTTTATTTTTGGTTCCATTCAAAATTTTTAAGAAAAAATTTAAAAAAGAAAAAATTTAAAAAAGAAAAATAAACACATATCCTGGTAGGTAATCCGTCTTAATCTATTCTTTATTCTATCTTTATTTTCCTTGCTTTTTGTTCCCCTGTCGGCTTTTTCTTTGGCAGTGAAATTTTTAAAATTCCGTTTTCTATCTTTGCACTTGCTTTGTCAGAAATTACCTCTGCAGGCAGCGAAACACACCTGTAAACACTTGCTGCCCTTCTTTCTCTTTTCAGATAGTTCTTTCCTTCTTCTTTCTTCTTTTCTTCAAAATTTCCCTTTATTTCAATTTCATTGTCTGTCACATTCACTTCTAAATTTTCCTTTGGAATTCCAGGAATATCTGCTGTAACTTCAAATTTGTCTCCTTTATCAACAACATCTACTGCCGGCTCGGCAATTCCAAATTTCCTAAAATCTTCGGAAAATTCAGGGAGCATTCCCCAATGAGGTCTGTGCCACAAACCAAAAGCTCTGTTAAATTCACGCTTTTCTCTCAACATATTGTCAAACATTCTTCCGAATCCCAAACCAACAGGTAGAATTTCACCCTTACTTTTTTCACCCTTATCTTTTTTGTTTTCTATCTTATTCATTTTAAATTTTTAAAATTTTAAATATGCGAGCAATTTTAGGATTTATTTAAAAAATGAGGCGATATTTTCTGCCATCTGAATATTTGGCGTTCATCCCTTTAAATAGGGATAATTAATTTGTGAGATGTTTTTTAAAAATCACTAAAAAATTATATTTTTAAACAAATAAATTTTTTGAAATATTTGGCACCCATCTCTTTAAATAAGGATAATTAATTGGTGCTCATCCCTTTAAGTTGGGATAATTAATTTGTGAGACATTTTTTAAAAATCTGCTTAAAAATTAAAATTGAATATTATAAATTTAATTTTAAACATTACAGGACATACACAAAACAAATATGAATTCTTGACTTTTTATGTTCATTTACAAAATAATATAAGTAAGTCCTATAACTTATAAAAATATAGTGAATTTTTCAACTTTTGATTATTTATTTTGAACATCAATATTATAGTGAAAATTTCAACTTTTGA